>CALBNA010000397.1 GCA_937896205.1 uncultured Campylobacter sp.
GCTTCCGGGCGCCGATAAATTTGTATTTAAATTTAGAATAAAATTTGAGAGAAATTTAGGCGGGCAACCTCTCGCCTAAATTTGCAGATTAGGATTAAAAGCGAAATTTAGCGTTATCGCCCGTCAAATTTCGCCTATTAAATTTACTCCACCGTCACGCTTTTAGCAAGGTTTCGCGGCATATCGACGTCGTTGCCCAGCCTCACGGCGATCTCTAGCGCAAAAAGCTGCAGGATGATCATCATCTCGAAAAATTCGCTCATCGGGTGAGTTTGTTTGCTAGTTTTGATAAAATCATCGCTAAGCTCGAACTCTTCGGGGCTGATAGCAAGTATATATGCGTCGCGAGCGGCTAGCTCCTCGACGTTGCTTTTAGTTTTTTCGTAGAGTATGGTTTTTGGCATCAGCGTGATAGTAAAGAGCCTTTCGTCGGCAAGTGCGATAGGGCCGTGCTTCATCTCTCCCGCAGGGTAGCCCTCGGCGTGCAGATAGGAGATCTCTTTTAGTTTTAGCGCGCCTTCGAGCGCCAGCGGGTAAAATATATCTCGCCCGATGAAAAAGAAGCCGTGACCGTGCAAATAGTGCTTGGCTAGGCGACGGATGCGCTCTTGTGGCTCTTTGCTGATGTTTAAAATTTGCGGAACGTGCAGGAGTGCTGCGATCTCGCTTTTTAGCTCGTCTTTGCTTATTGAGGCTTTAGCCTGCGCGATTTGCAGCGCTAGCATCCATAGCGTCACGACCTGCGTCGCGAAGGCTTTGGTGCTAGCTACGCCCTTTTCGATACCCGCGCGAGTTAGCAGCGTGTCGTCCGCTAATCGCACGATCGAGGAGTTATCGACGTTGCAGATGGCTAGCGTCTTTAGCCCCGCTTGCTTGGCGATTTTTAGCGCTTCTAGAGTGTCGGCGGTTTCGCCGCTTTGCGAGATGACGATAAAAAGAGCGTTTTTGTTTAGTTTCGGGCGTCTATAGCGAAATTCGCTCGCGATCTCGACCTTGGCTCTAGTGTCTGCTAGCCTCTCAAAAAGATAGCTAGACGTAAGGGCTGCGTGATAGCTCGTGCCGCATGCGCAGATCACGATATCATCGATATTGCGTAGATACTCGTCTGTCAAATTTTCAAGACCTACTGCATCCTCTTTGACGCGTCCCATTAGCGTTTCGCTCACTACCGCGCTTTGTTCGTAGATCTCTTTTTCCATAAAAAATCTATAGCCCTCTTTTTGCGCGTAGCTTTTATCCGCTGGCAGCGCGGAAAAGCTCGGGCTTAGTTTTTTTGCGTCTTTAAAAACCGCGATCTCGTCAATGCTAACAAAACCGTAGCTTTTGTCGTCCAGATAGCACACCTCTTTGGCTAGGCCGATTAGCGGGGCGTCTGAAGAGGCGAAAAAGACCTCTTTGCCTTCGCTTTTGCCGATGGCTAGCGGCGCGGCGTCCTTGGCGAAGAAAATTTTGCCCGGAGCCGTTTTGGTGATCAGCAGCGTCGCGTAAGCACCGTGCAGGCGCGCTACCGTCGCTTCGTATGCTCTAAACGGCTCGCCGATAGTTTTTAAATTTTCCTCAAAAAGGTGCACGATGACTTCGGTGTCGGTTTGGCTGAGGAAGCTAACGCCTTTTGCCTCAAGCTCCTCTTTTAGCTCTTTGTAGTTTTCGATGATGCCGTTATGAACGACGAAAGAGTGCTCGCCCAGGTGCGGGTGAGCGTTGATCTCGGTCGGTTTGCCGTGCGTAGCCCAGCGCGTGTGCCCGATCGCGACGCCTTCGCCGCTAGAGCTAAAGCCCTCTGATTTTTTGGCTAAATTTTCAAGCTTGCCGGTAGCCTTAAAAAAGGCGATCTCCTGCGCGCATTTGTCGCAACCGCCACCTAGGCTCATCACCGCCATGCCGGCGCTGTCGTAGCCGCGGTACTCAAGCTCTTTTAATCCGTTTAAAATAAACTCCCTTTTTTCTCTATTGCCGACGTAACCGACGATTCCGCACATGTTTACTCGCTTTCTAATAATTTTAAAATTTCGCCCAAATCCACGCCCTCGCGCTTTTCGATAAGCAGCAAATTTCGCGTCCTATTTTTTACGGTTTGGATTCTGGCGTTGGCTATTTTTACATCAAATTCCTTAAAATCTCCCAATACGTAAGCCATCAGTCCACGCTGATCTTTTGCGTTTATGCCCAGCTTTGCGTACTCTTGCGAGTGGTTTGGGTCAAAATTTAGCTCGCCTTTTAGTATTACCGGGCGATTTATCTGCGCTGAGGCGCCGCTTTTTAGCGAGATTTCGATGAGGTTTTTTAGGGTTTCTAGTTCGCTTAATTTTATGTTTTTGTTA
>CALBNA010000398.1 GCA_937896205.1 uncultured Campylobacter sp.
GCATAATATCATGCTGGTTTTTGCTAGCCAACTTTGCCGCATTGTTTTTGATAGCGGTTTACAAAGCCTTTACGCAACCGCATACTTTCGAGCAACTGCAAAACTTAGAGCTAATAGATAGCGCAATCACCAACCTATCGGCGCTAGCAGCTACCGTTTATATGTGGCTTGCCCTTAAAAAGCTAGCCGAGATTTATGATACCGATGTTTATGAAATCTTCATAAAAACTGTAATCATAGCCGTATTAGTGATTCTCCTCTCGATAGTGCTTAGCCTAAAAGGAATTACGCCAGGTATCAGTAAAGTCATTAGCTACGCATTGATAGGTCTTGCCGTATATTTTTTCATACTCTGGTTTAAGCTAAATTTTGGTCTGGCCAAAATTACGAAAAACAAGCTTTTTAGGACTTACGTATTTTTCACTATCGCTAGCATCATCGTTGGAGCAACGATAAAAACTCTAGCAATGTTTGGCTTTTTTGGAGGAGGTCTATATATGTTAGCCGCGGCGCTAAGCATCGCGATACTCTACGTGCTGCCGACTGCGTTTTACCTATATGCCTGGACTATGATAAAGGAGGAGTAAGATGAGAGAAAACGAACAAAATTTGACCGAAGATAGAGCCCAAATCATCGAGAAAGCAAAGCAAGAGGGGATACTTTCGGCTTGTTTTATGTCTTTTACGGTTTTGGTGCTTTACGTTGAGGATTTTTTCCCGAAACTTCAAGAAAAGCATGGCTGGACGGCGATAAGTATACTTGCGCTCGTCTATCTTTATAAAGCACTTAAAAAGCTCCAACCTATGTGCGAGACTAACCTCATGCGGCCGTTTCACGCATATTGGTTGCTAGGGATTGCTACGGCGGCGGCCCTGCTAGCCGGGATACTTTACGATCCTATTTTTACGCTTTTGTTTCTTGTTTTACTTGCGGTTACGATGATTTTTTGGACGATTTTAAACTTTAGACTATCGCGCATCACGCAAAATCCGCTATTTAAATTTCACTCCGTCATGCTTATAGTTTCTGTCGTATCTAGCCTCACGGTATTTTTTCTAAAAGCAAGCCCGGGCTCCGTGCTTTACTACGCGGACGCCGCGATAACGGCGACGGCTCAGGCTTTGCTCGTTGGCGCATGGTACGGCGTGGATGACGTGGAGAATGTTTAAATTTGGCTATAAAATGCGCGAGTAACGGCTCTGCGCGGTTTAAATTTAACCTGCCGAGCGCCTAAAATTTGGCAAATTTGAGTTAAATTTTAGCTTGGCTTTGTTCAATTTGCAAAAGAGGCTATTAAATTTAAACGGATAAATGCCGATTTTGCCGTTCATATCAAAAAGGTGCGGATTTAGCCGCCCGCGTATAAATTTAACAGTCGAGTCAAATTTGACACATTTAAGCAAATTCTCGCGAGGCCGTTTGTCGAGCCGCGCGTAAAATTTAATCCGCGACCACCCTATCCGTTCATCTTAGATAGCTTCTCGTTTTTGAGGTTTGCCTCCATCTGGCGTATCTCTTCCTCGCCGCTTCTTACAACGCCTTCGTCGCACTCAAAGTTTTTGGCGTCTATTTTTTTCGGGTATTCGACGTTTGCCAGGATATGCCTAAAAAGGTTTATGCGAGCCTGTTTTTTGCTATCTGAAACGATGATGGTCCATGGGCAAAACGGCATGTTTGAGGCTAGCAGCATCGAGTACTTGGCGATGGTGTACTGATCCCAGAGCTCCTGGCTTTTTTCATCCACGGGCGAAATTTTAAACTGCTTGAGCGGGTCAGTGAGGCGCTCTTTGAAGCGCTTTTTTTGCTCCTCTTTTGAAACCGAGAGGTAAAATTTAAAGAAAATGATGCCCGAGTTTTTGATCATCTCCTCAAATTTAGGCACCTCACGCAAAAACTCCTTGTGCTCCTCCTGCGTGCAAAAGCCCATAACGGGCTCCACGCCAGCGCGGTTGTACCACGAGCGGTCAAAGATCACGATCTCGCCAGCGCTTGGCAAATGCGCGACATAACGCTGGAAATACCACTGCGAGCGCTCGACGTCGCTTGGCTTTTCAAGCGCCACGATGCGGCAACCGCGCGGATTTAGATGCTCGGTTAGGCGCTTTATCGAGCCACCCTTGCCCGCCGCGTCGCGCCCCTCGATGATGATGAGTACGCGCAGGCCCTGCTCTTTTACGTGATTTTGAAATTTTAAAAGCTCGATTTGCAGCTTTCTAAGCTCGTGCTCGTAGTCGAATTTTACGCTATCCGTGCCGTTTTTACTCACTCTAAACCTCCTTTGGGTATTTTTAAAATGTTACTATCAAATAATTAAAATTTAGCTAAAATACGCCTCTTAATTTAACATTTAACGCTGACTTTATGGGAGCTTGTGTAAAATACGACAAAAATTTCAAGGAATATTATGATTTTTAGGATGATTTTTGCGGCGATTCTGACCTGCTGCGCTATGTTTGCCGAACCGCTTTCGGTCAAAGAAGCCTTCGGCCTCACCGCGCACGCCGACGAGCAAAACGTCGAGTTTAGATTCGCCCCGGCGCCAAATATCCATGTCTATAAAGACAGCCTAGCAGCGAGCCTAGAGGGTAAAATTTTAAACTCGCATCTAAACTTCCCAAAAGGCGAAATTTACGACGAACGCGAGGTTTATACGGGTAAATTTAGCCTTTTCGTACCGATAAATTTGCTAAAAGGGCTTAGTGGCGGCGAAAATTTCACTCTAAAGCTCGAATACCAAGGCTGCGCCAAAGACGGCATCTGCTACCAACCGCAAATACTCAAATTTAGCGTCAAAAAGGGTCTTGGCGGCTACTCCGTCGTGCAGATTATAGAGGCCGCCGAGCCTGATTTTGCAAGCTCGCAAGCCCCGCTCTCCGAGCAAGACTCCATCGCCGCAAGCCTTAGCAGCGCAAATTTCCTCCTCTCGCTCGCCACGTTTTTTGGCTACGGGTTGCTACTCTCGCTCACGCCTTGCATCTTTCCGATGATCCCGATCCTATCATCTATCATCGTCTCAAAACAAGCTAGCAGCGCGCATGACGGCAAAAACGGTGCCGTAAATTTAAGTGCGTCAGACGCAAACTCGCACAAATTTGACAGCGACAACCAGCACGCTAAAAATGGCAACAGTAAAAACCCTCGCGCCACGAGCGGCTTTTTCCTCTCTCTTATCTACGTTTTTGCGATGGCGTGCGCCTACGCGGTCGCAGGCGTAGCGGCTAGCGTTTTTGGCTCGGGCGTGCAAAGCGCGCTGCAAACACCGGCCGTACTGATCGGCTTTAGCCTCGTTTTCGTCGCGCTCGCGCTTTCGATGTTCGGACTTTACGAGCTTCAGATGCCACTTGCTATGCAAAACACACTTAGCAAAAAAGCCCAAAACAAGGGCGGCATAATCGGCGTTTTTGCGATGGGATTTTTATCTGCGCTCATTGCTAGCCCATGCGTCGCAGCGCCTCTTGCGGGCGCACTGCTTTATATCGCGCAGAGCGGAAACGCGGTATTTGGCGGGCTTGCGCTCTTTACGATGGGGCTTGGCATGGGCGTGCCGCTACTGCTGATCGGGGCGAGCTCGGGTAAAATTTTGCCGCGACCGGGCGCGTGGATGGATAAAATCAAGACGCTTTTTGGCTTTATCATGCTGATAATGGCGGTTTGGCTGAGCGCGCGCGTGCTGGGTGCTAGAGTAGAGCTGCTACTTTACGGCGTCATCGGCGTGTTTGCTAGCGTATTTTTCGGAGCTTTTGATACGACAAGTAGCGAGCAAAGCGGTGGGAAAAAGCTACTAAAAGGTGCGGTGCTGCTAGCCTTTATCTACTCCGTCTTACTGATCGTAGGTTCGTTTTCGGGCGCTAAATCGGCGCTAAATCCGCTCGAAGGCTTTAAAAATGCAGGCGGCGCGAGCGTAAATTTGAGTAAAAACTGTCTCTTATACACATCTCCGAGCCCACGAGACCGTACTAGATCTCGT
>CALBNA010000399.1 GCA_937896205.1 uncultured Campylobacter sp.
TTACGAGCCAATATAAAATTTAAAGGAAAATATAAGTTTATGAGTTTATTTTATTCGCGCATTTTGGCGCCGAGTTTTACCGCCGTCAAATTTACTTTAGCGCGAGAAAATTTTAGATCAAAGGGGACAAATGCCCGAATTTAACATAGCTTTTGCAAAGATTAGCAGCGCCCTGCCCTTTATCCACATCCTCTGCGTGGTCGTTTTTATCGGATTTCAAGCAAATTTTTTACTCATCGCTAAATTTTTTATGAAAAATATCGAAGGCGACACGCAAAAATACCAAACGATAATCTCCATGCTAAAGCGCCTAGGCTACGCGATCTACGGCTCGATCGCCGTAATGGGCGTGACGGGCGCGATACTAGCCAAGCAAAACGCGATCAAAAACGCCGATCCGATGCTAAACACGATTTTAACGACGAAATGGGCGATCTGGGGATTTTTATTTTTAAACGTTATTTACGTCACGTACCGCCTAAATAAAGCCTCAAAATCCCTGCAAAATAGCGAATACGTCGAGCTTCACGAGAATCTCATAGTTACGATTTACTACTTCATCCCGCTAAACGTGGCGTTTGCGCTGCTGGCGGCATATCTTGGCGTATCTTATAGGGAGTTTTGATGATTATTTTGGCTTCGAGCTCGGTTACGAGAGCTAAGGTTTTACGAGATCACGGTGTTAAATTTGAGCAGGTTTTTTTCGACTACGACGAGGGCGGCGTAAATAAAAATTTACCGCCGCACGTTTACGTTCAAAAGATCGTCGCGGCAAAAAAAGAGCAATTTTTAAAAGCGAATGAAAATGCAAAAAACGTCGTTTTCGCCGATAGCGTCGTCGTATGTGGCGGTAAAATTTTAGGCAAAGCAAAGGACGAAAAGGAAGCTCTAAAAATGCTACAAATGCAAAGCGGGAGTACCGCCAGGATCGTAACTGCGATGATATTTTTGGGCGAGAAATTCGAGCTTTTTAACGTCAGCTTTGCGGAGTATAAATTTGCCAAATTTGACGAAGCCGACCTACAAAACTACCTATCGGGCGATCTATGGCGGGGCAAAGCAGGAGCCATGACGATAGAAAATTTCAACAAAAAATACATCCTAAGCCAAAACGGCGAAACTAGCACCGCAATGGGGCTAAACGTGAAAATTTTAAAGGCCTTTTTATGAGAATTTTAGCTTCGATTTTGTTTATTATCTTTGTTTCGCTGAGCGCGGCGTTTGTTTATCTTTATTCGCAAGTTACCTTTGATGCGTCAAATATCATCGATTTTAAGCCAAAGCTCACGACTCAAATTTACGATAGAAACGGCGAACTCATCGCAAATATCTTTGACGAAAACAGGATATACGTCAAATACGAGGATATCCCGCCGCGCGTCATCGAGGCGCTCGTGGCGATCGAGGATACGAGCTTTTTTGAACACGGCGGCGTAAATCCCGAGGCTATCACGCGAGCTATCGTTAAGGACATAAAGGCGGGCAAACTAGTCGAGGGCGCTAGCACGCTAACGCAGCAGTTAGTTAAAAACATGGTATTAACCAGAGAAAAAAAGCTAACCCGTAAGCTAAAAGAGATGATCATCTCGATGAAGCTGGAAAACGAGCTAACCAAAGAGCAAATTTTAGAGCGCTATCTAAATCACGTCTATCTAGGACACGGCTATCATGGCATAAAAACCGCAGCAAAGGGATACTTTAGAAAGGAGCTTAACGAGCTCACGCTAAAAGAGATCGCGATCCTAGTCGGCTTGCCAAAGGCTCCTAGCACATACGACCCGACCCGCCACCTAGATCTATCGCTTAGCCGCGCAAACAACGTCATAGCAAGGATGAACGCACTAGGCTGGATCAGCGACGCAGAGTACAAGGCCGCGCTAGTCGAGCAGCCCGTGGTCTTTGACGACACTCTCACGCAAAACAAAGCCCCGTACATCGTGGACGAGGTGCTAAAAGAGGCCTCAAAGCGCTTTGAGGATATAAAAACCGGCGGCTATGTCATCGAAACCAGCGTCGATTTAAAGGTGCAAGATATGGCGTCCGAGGCGCTAAAATACGGCTACAACGAGATACTAAAACGTAACAAGGACGCAAACGCCAGTATCCTAAACGGCGCTATCGTCGTTACGCTACCTAAAACGGGCGAGATCCTCGCGCTAGTAGGCGGCGTAGACTACGCCAAAAGCAGCTACAACCGCGCCACGCAGAGTATGCGCCAGCCGGGCTCCAGCTTTAAGCCTTTCATCTACCAGATCGCCCTAGATATGGGCTACTCGCCGATGAGCAAGGCAGCCGATATCTCAAGGGTCTTTAACGAAGGCAGCCAGTACGAGTGGCGTCCGAAAAACTATAGCGGCGGCTTTCAGGGCTATATCACGCTACGAGAGGCTCTGCGCCAGTCGCGCAACCTCGCCACGATAAATTTACTAGACGAGATCGGGCTTGATACGGCGTATAAAAAGCTAACCGAAATGGGCTTTAAAAACATCCCCAAAAACCTATCCATCGCGCTTGGTAGCTTTGGCATCTCGCCGTTAGAATTTGCTAAATTTTACTCGATGTTTCCAAACGGCGGCGAGATCGTGGAGCCAAGCCTGATAAAACGCATCATAAACTATCAAAATTTAGAAGCGGTTTTCGAGCCTGAGCGGACGTTCGTCACCGAGCCAGAGCAGGCATACCTGATGACTGATATGATGAAAACGGTCGTGGAGCGCGGCACGGGACAAAGTGCAAGGCTAAACGGCGTGCAGGTCGCAGGCAAGACCGGCACGACGAATAACAACATCGACGCATGGTTTTGTGGATTTACGCCTGAGGTCGAGGTGGTCGTGTGGTACGGCAACGACGACAACACGCCGATGAGAAAGGTCGAGGGCGGCGGACGTACGGCGGCTCCAGTGTTTAAGAAATTTATGGAAAGCTATATGAAGGAATACCCGCTAAAACAAAAAACCTTCATCGAGCCAGAGGGCGTCTTTCATACCGCGTACGAGGGCCTGATCGAAGTCTATACGAAGATCTCGCCGGTACCGAAACAAGACGCGCAAGATACGCTAATTAAACAAGACGACGAGGGGCTGATTTTTTAAATTTGACCCAAAAGCCGGCTAAATTTGAGCGATTTACTGCTTAAATTTAGCTGCCGCTTCGTCAAATTTAAACCCTGTCTCTTATACACATCTCCGAGCCCACGAGACCGTACTAGATCTCG
>CALBNA010000400.1 GCA_937896205.1 uncultured Campylobacter sp.
GATTTAAATTAAGCTTTTTAAAGCTAAATGCGATAAAATCGCCCAAATTCCATTAAAAGGATCAAATTTGAGAAGCGACATCATCAAAAAAGGCTATACGCGCGCGCCGCACAGAAGCTTGCTAAGAGCGACCGGACTAAAGGACGAGGACTTTGAAAAGCCGTTTATCGGCGTGGCAAACAGCTTCATCGAAATTATCCCGGGGCATTTTTTTCTCAACAAATACTCCGAAATTTTAAAAGACGAGATCCGCAAAAACGGCTGCGTGCCGTTTGAGTTTAACTGCATCGGCGTGGACGACGGCATCGCGATGGGGCACAGCGGGATGCTTTATAGCCTGCCTAGCCGCGAGCTGATCGCAAACTCGATCGAAACGGTGATGAACGCGCATGCCCTGGATGCTCTCATCTGCATGCCAAACTGCGATAAAATCGTGCCCGGCATGGTGATGGGCGCGCTTCGCGTGAACGTACCGACGGTTTTCGTTAGCGGCGGGCCGATGAAAAAGGGCTACACCAAAAAAGGCGAGCCGATTGACCTGTCTACGGCGTTTGAGGCGGTGGGTAAATTTGAAACCAAAGAGATCAGCGCCGAGGAGCTAAAAGAGATCGAGTGCAAGGCCTGTCCAAGCGGCGGCAGCTGCTCGGGGATGTTTACGGCAAACTCGATGAATACGCTGTGCGAAGCGATGGGTATCGCGCTAAAAGGCAACGGCACCGTGCCTGCGCTTACGCCTGAGCGCGAGGAGCTTATCCGCGAGGCGGGACGCCGCATCTGCGAGATAGCGCTCGATGAAAAATACAAAATCCGCAACATCGTGAACGAAAAATCTATCCAAAACGCCCTCGTAGTCGATATGGCGATGGGCGGTAGCAGCAACACCGTGCTGCACATCCTAGCTATCGCGCGCGAAGCTGGGGTAAATTTACAGATCGCGGGACTTAACGAGATCAGCCGCAAGATCGCTCACATCGCCAAAATCAGCCCGAGCCTGCCAAGCGTCCATATGGAGGATATCGACCGCGCGGGCGGCCTAAGCGCCGTGATAAATGAAATTTCGCGCCGCGACAACGGCCTGCTGGACTTAGGCGCGCCGACCGTCACGGGCGAGAGTCTAGGCGAGCGCGTGGGAGCTAGCGTCATAAAAGACGAAGAGGTCATCCACAAGGTCGAAAACGCCTACTCGCAGGTCGGCGGGCTGGCGATTTTGTTTGGAAATTTGGCCGAACAGGGCTGCGTCATCAAGACCGCGGGCATCATCGGCGAGCGCAAATTTAGCGGCAAGGCCGTGTGCTTTAACAGCCAAGACGAGGCGATAGAAGGCATCTCAAGCGGCAAGGTAAACAAGGGCGACGTGGTCGTCATCCGCTACGAGGGACCGCGCGGAGGTCCCGGCATGCAGGAGATGCTAAGCCCAACGAGCCTAATCATGGGGCGAGGGCTGGGTGCGGACGTGGCGCTGATCACGGACGGCAGATTTAGCGGCGCGACGAGGGGGCTAAGCGTCGGGCACGTGAGCCCCGAAGCTGCCGAGGGCGGCATGATCGGACTGCTAGAGGACGGCGATATCATCGACATCGACGTGGATACGTACGCGATCAACGTGCGCCTAAGCGAGACTGAGATAGCCGAACGCAGGGCTAAATTTAAGCCGATTGAAAAACCGCTGCCGTATCGTTGGCTACGAATGTACCGCAAGCTGGTAACCAATGCTAGCAACGGAGCGATTTTGGAGGCGTAAAGCGCCTTAAATTTTAAAACATACCGCCGTAAATTTGATCAAATTTGCGGCGGTTTTGCTAAAACTACGAGTGTTTTATCGGTAAAAGTTTCAAATTTAACTTCGGCTAGGTGTGCCTAATTTTAGGATCATCGTTAAGTATAATTAGTGAGGCACATTGCGATCGCACGCATCACATACGTTACTTACACTTTATATTTCATCATAAATTCGATCGGTTTTTTATCTGTCTCTTATACACATCTCCGAGCCCACGAGACCGTACTAGATCTC
>CALBNA010000401.1 GCA_937896205.1 uncultured Campylobacter sp.
CTTTACAGCGACGGCGGCGTGCATTCGCACATGAGCCACTTTGACGCGATGTGTTCCCTTGCGGTCGCAAACGGCTGCGAGGTATGCGCTCACGCTATAACCGACGGTCGCGACGTAGGCCCAAAAAGCGGGCTGGCTTTCATAAAATCGCTGCAAGAAAGGGCGCAAAATAAAGGCTTTAAGCTAGCTAGCGTTAGCGGTAGGTTTTACGCGATGGACCGCGACAAGCGCTGGGAGCGCGTGAAAACGGCCTACGATGCGATGACGCGCGGAGAAAATGGGCAAACTATCTCACCGCTAGAGTACATCATGCAAAGCTACGAGGCGGGCGTGACGGACGAGTTTATCGTGCCGGCTAGCTTTGGGGATTTCGGCGGTATCGGCGAAGACGACGGCGTGATATTTATAAACTTTAGAAACGACCGCGTGCGCGAGATTGCAGCGGCTTTGGGCGATGAAAATTTTAGCGAATTTGCGCGCCCTTTTGTCGTTAAAAATCTACTCACGATGACCGAATACGACGCAAATTTCGCTTTTCCAGTATTATTTGAAAACGAAAAGCTAAAAAATACCCTCGCCGAGGTCGTCGCAAATGCGGGCCTAACGCAGCTGCACACCGCCGAGACCGAGAAGTACGCGCATGTTACGTTTTTCTTTAACGGCGGCGTCGAGGAGCTCGCTCAAAACGAAACGAGGGTGCTGGTGCCAAGCCCTAAAGTCAAAACCTACGACGAAAAGCCTGAAATGAGCGCGCAGGCCGTGTGCGAAGCAGTGCTAAAAGGGATGGAAGACGGACAGGATCTGATTGTGGTAAATTTTGCAAACGGCGATATGGTCGGGCATACGGGCGAATTTGACGCGGCGGTAAAAGCCGTCGAGGCCGTGGATGCGGCGCTGGGACGCATCGTAGCAAAAGCAAAAGAGAAAAACTACGCGCTAATCATCACGAGCGACCACGGCAACTGCGAGCAGATGAAGGATGCGCAGGGTAATCTACTAACCAACCACACGACTTTTGACGTATTTTGCTTCGTGATGGGCGAGGGCGTAAAGGCGGTAAAAGCGGGCGGTCTAAATAATATCGCCGCGAGCGTTTTGGCGCTAATGGGTATCGAAAAACCGGCCGAGATGGACGAGGCACTATTTTAATACTATATAAATTTTAGGTAAAAGGCTTTTTAGCTTTCGTCTGATAAAATGCGAGTAAAATTTGAAATCAAGGAGAAAAAATGAAATTTAGCGGAAAAAACGTGCTAATCACCGGCGCAAGCCGCGGTATCGGCGCGCAGATAGCCAAAACCCTAGCGCAAATGGGGTTAAAAGTGTGGATAAACTACCGCTCAAAGCCCGAAATAGCCGATGCTCTGCAAGCTGAAATCATAGCAAACGGCGGACAGGCTGCGGTGGTAAAATTTGACGCGACGGACGAGGATGAGTTTGTAAAAGCGATAAATTTGATCGCGGACGCCGACGGCGAGCTGGGCTACCTCGTAAATAATGCGGGCATCACAAACGACAAGCTCGCACTTCGCATGAAGACGGAGGATTTTACTAGCGTGATAGGCGCAAATTTGACCTCGGCCTTTATCGGATGCCGCGAGGCGTTAAAAGTGATGAGCAAAAAACGCTTCGGCGCCGTCGTAAACGTGGCTTCGATCGTGGGCGAGATGGGTAATGCGGGGCAAGCTAACTACGCTGCTAGCAAGGGCGGAATGATAGCGATGAACAAAAGCTTCGCCAAAGAGGGCGCGGCGAGAAATATTCGCTTTAACTGCGTAACGCCGGGCTTTATCGAGACTGATATGACGAGCGAGCTAAGCGACGAGATCAAAAAAACATACAGCGACAACATCCCGCTAAAGCGCTTCGGAAGCGCTAGCGAAGTGGCCGAAGCTGTGGCGTTTTTGCTAAGCGATCACGCCAGCTACGTCACGGGCGAGACGTTAAAGATCAACGGCGGACTATATATGTAAGCGCGTAAATTTACGTTTTTGCGAAAGTTTAAGCTAAAATATATTAAAATCACGAAATTTTTATTTTTAGGAGAAGAAAATGGCAATATTTGATGACGTAAGAGACGTAGTGGTCGAGCAACTAAGCGTGGCTCCAGATGCGGTAAAGCTTGAGTCTAAGATTATCGAGGATCTAGGTGCAGACTCGCTTGACGTAGTCGAGCTAGTTATGGCTCTTGAGGAGAAATTTGAAGTAGAGATACCTGATAGCGACGCCGAGAAACTAATCACTATAAACGACGTCGTAACCTACATCGAGAACCTAAATAAATAAGTTTTTGTAAGGAGAGATCTTGAAAAGAGTCGTAGTAACCGGGATTGGGATGATCAACGCTTTAGGGCTCGACAAGGATAGTTCATTTAAGGCTATCTGCGAAGGTAAAACCGGCGTAAAAAAGATAACCTCTTTTGACGCAAGCGATTTTCCAGTTCAGATTGCTGCCGAGATAACGGACTTTGACCCGCTTAGCGTGATGGACGCCAAGGAGGTAAAAAAGGTCGATAGATTTATCCAGCTTGGATTAAAAGCTGCTAAAGAGGCTATGGCCGATGCAAATTTCGGCGAATTTGACGCTGAAAATTTCGGCGTTAGCTCTGCTGCCGGCATAGGCGGTTTGCCTAATATCGAAAAAAACTCCAATATCTTGCTTGAAAAAGGCTCGAGACGTATTTCTCCATTTTTTATACCTTCTGCACTAGTAAATATGCTGGGCGGCATAGTTTCGATAGAGCACGGTCTAAAAGGGCCCAATATCTCTAGCGTAACAGCATGTGCAGCATCTACTCACGCCATCATCGAGGCGGCTAAAACAATCATGATCGGTGAAGCACAAAAGATGCTAGTCGTAGGCTCTGAGTCTACGGTTTGCGGCGTAGGAATCGGCGGATTTGCCGCCATGAAAGCGCTTTCAACTAGAAACGACGATCCGCAAACGGCATCAAGACCTTTCGATAAGGACAGAGATGGCTTTGTCATGGGCGAAGGTAGCGGTGCGCTCGTGCTTGAAGAGTATGAAAGTGCTAAGGCCAGAGGGGCTAAAATTTATGCCGAGATAGTAGGATTCGGCGAGAGTGGCGATGCGTATCATATCACTTCGCCTTCGCTTGAGGGACCGCTTTCTGCGATGAAAAAGGCCTTGAAAATGGCTGGAAATTTGCAGATCGATTATATCAACGCGCACGGTACCTCAACGCCAACTAACGATAAAAATGAAACCGCGGCTCTAAAAGCTCTTTTTGGCGGCAATGTACCTCCGGTTAGCTCTACTAAGGGGCAAACTGGACACTGCCTTGGCGCGGCTGGCGCAATAGAGGCTGTCGTATCCATAATGGCTATGCAAGAAGGTCTTATACCGCCTACGATAAACTACGCAACCAAAGACGAGGAGTGCGATCTAGACTATGTGCCAAACGTGGCTAGAAAAGCTGAGCTAAACGCCGTTATGAGTAACTCTTTTGGATTTGGCGGCACGAACGGCTCTATTATATTTAAGAAGATATAATGGCAAGTTATCTAGACTTTGAACAAGGTATCAAGCAAATAGATGATGACATCGCAAATGCAAGAATTCGCGGCGATGAACATGCGGTAGAAATTCTAAATAAAAATTTAGAAAAAGAGACCGCTAAAATTTACAAAAATCTCAACGAGTTTCAGCGCCTTGCTTTAGCTCGTCATCCGGATCGCCCTTATGCTATTGACTACATTAAGGGTATGATGAGGGATTATTATGAACTTCACGGTGATAGAGCGTATCGCGACGACGGGGCGATAGTTTGTTTTATCGGCTATATAGGCTCTAAAAAAGTCGTCGTGATAGGCGAGCAAAAGGGTCGAGGAACCAAAAATAAACTAAAAAGAAATTTTGGTATGCCTCATCCCGAGGGTTACCGTAAAGCCTTACGAATAGCTAAGATGGCTGAGAAATTTGGACTTCCGATACTATTTTTAATCGATACTCCAGGCGCGTATCCAGGCGTTGCGGCTGAGGAGCGCGGTCAAAGCGAGGCGATCGCTAGAAATTTATTTGAATTTGCAAATTTAAAAACTCCGATGATAGCCGTCGTTATAGGCGAGGGCGGAAGCGGCGGAGCTCTAGCTATAGGCGTAGCCGATAAGCTAGCTATGATGCGAAATTCAGTTTTCTCGGTTATCTCGCCGGAGGGTTGTGCGGCTATACTTTGGAATGATCCGTCAAAACAAGAGCAGGCTACAAAGGCGCTAAAAATAACCGCTGACGATCTAAAAAGCTTAAATTTGATAGACGACGTCATAGAAGAGCCGATAAATGGCGCTCACAGAGATAAAGAAACTGCCGTAAAGGCGCTTGCAAGCTATTTTATAACTGAGCTAGATAAGCTTGAAAAGCTAAAAGTAGATGAGCTTTTAAATGCTAGAATAGCTAAAATCTTATCTGCCGGTGCATTTGAAGAGGGCAAATAGTACTAAAAAATAGCACTCTTACAAAACCGACTCCTTAGCTGACAGCCTGTCTCTTATACACATCTCCGAGCCCACG
>CALBNA010000402.1 GCA_937896205.1 uncultured Campylobacter sp.
AACAATATGTAAGCGGCTTAAGATTTAAGCCGCTCGGAATTATTTGGTAGTAGGGCATTACTCCGTAAGGTCTTTACAAAGACTATCAGTTCTAGGGCAAGAAAATGAACCATTTGCTATGTTATACGTAAATTTGGTAGATTTGCCCCTAAGGGTAAATTTATAATCATTTCCATCCTTGCTCCATCCGCTTTTTGCATCAGTTTTTATACCGTTTTGTAAGACATTTTCAAACAAAAGCCCAGTAGTACTACCTGTTTTTTCAAGCGCAGGATAGGTAAAATTACCAGTTAACATATTTGCATTATATGCATTAATAACAGCACTCCTTATTGAAGCTATATCAGACTTTGCTCTAGCGATTATGGCATCATCCCTTGTAACAAACAACTTTGGTACAGCAATACCAGCCAATATACCTATAATGACTATTACAAAAACAAGCTCTATTATTGTAAAACCGCGCTTCATAACAACCTCTTTATCTTCTAAAAATCTTTACAAAATTATAGCACTTTATATTAAAAAACAACTTTTGACCCAACGGGATATTCGCCGTTCTTTAAACTCATAAATTCATTATTTCTTTCAAGAACTTTACAATCATTCACAGTTGCGCTTGGATCCAACTTTACCACTACTCGACCACACGCATCATTTATAAAGACAAATTTCAACTCACAATCTTTAGCTTTAAATATTAAATACTGCGGATAAGCAACATTACTTAAAATAACACTACCACTAAAAGATACATTTGGAACATTTGTCATATCTTTTATATCGTTTGATATTTTGCCTTGCGAGGCATTATACATCATTACATCACTCATAAGTTGTTTTAAGTTGGCTAAAATTTGAACAAAGTTCGCATCATCTCTGCTAAGAGCTAGGCGAGGAATCGCAAATGTAGCAAGCACCCCCAAGATAACTATAACAAATATGAGTTCTACTGTAGTAAATGCATATCTCATATTTTTTCCTACTGATTTTAGGGCTAAATTTAAAAAAGCCCAAAACCCGCTAAAAGCAAGTCTGGGCTTTACAATTAATACCTCTAAGATTCTAAGAATTAGAATTTAACAGATACACCGCTTATAGCTATCTCGCCAACGCCACTCTCAGCATTAGCATAAGTTGTTACAGGTGGAGTACCAGCAGTAGTCTTCTTCATATATGAGAACTTACTAGCTAAAAGTGTAGCCACGCTCTTACTTGCTAGAACTTTCTTGCATACATCCTTAGATGCATCTGTTCCGTTTTCAACTTTTAAGAAAGCAGGTTTATCGTCTGTACCTATAGTTGGAGTTAGGGTAATCTTTATGCACTTATCACCAGCTGCAGTAATTTCATCTGTTAAACCAGCACCATTGCCAGCAAACTGAACGTTTGTCATTTGTGAAAGCTTAGTAGCAAACTGCGCTTGAGACGTATAATAAGCACCCAAATCGCTAACTAATGTTGTAAGGTTTGTAGCAGCTTTTGAAATCTCTGCATCATCTCTAGTTGCAGTTAGTCTTGGGATAGCAACAGCAGCTAAAATACCTAAAATAACGATCACGAAGATCAACTCAATCATTGTAAAACCTTTTCTCATATGAGACTCCTTGTGTTTATTTCTGCATACACTTATGCAGTTGGCGGAATTATATAGATAATTAGCTTAAAAATAGATTAAAATGAAATCTTTTTATATGGGTGCGTGTAAAAAAGTAATCTAGGATAAAATTTAACTTATTTCTTTACTTACTTTTTGAGCCAAAGAGCGCAAGTCGCGCTCCTGTTGATAGTTTTCATAGCATTTTTGGACAAAGGCGCTTAGTAGCTCTTTGACGTCGAGATACTTTTTGCCTCCGGTAAAGGTCTCCCACTCTTTTTCAAAATTTTGGGCAAAGTCGTCCTCGAGGCTGATGTTGTAGAATGTGGAAGCTATTTTTACCGTTATTTTTTTCATCGTTTATTTATTTTCCCAGTACCGCTTCGATCTTGCGGATAACGTCGTCGCTCTCGGTATTTTTGGTTCTTAGGTCTTCTTCTAGGCGTGTGATTTGGTTTGTTTTTGCTTCGTTTTGGGCTTTAACGCTGATTAATTCGTTGCGTAGAGACTCGTTTTCTTCGCAGATTTCGTTATATCTAGCCAGCAGGTCGTTTACCTTGTCGGTTAGGGTGTTTAGTACTTTATCATTATCAAACATCTTTTTCCTTAGTTTTGGTATAATTTTACGTAATTGTAACAAAAAAAGCTGATTTTTAAGGTAAAAAATGAAAAATTTTGAAATTTCGTCCAAATTTAGCCCGAGCGAGGATCAGGCCCGCGCAGTCGCTAATATCGTAGCCTCCGTAAGATCGGGTAACAAATACCAAACGCTTCTAGGCGTCACGGGCTCGGGCAAGACCTTTACTATGGCAAACGTGATAAAAGAGCTAAATATGCCCACGCTAATCATGACGCACAACAAATCCCTCGCCGCTCAGCTTTATAGCGAATTTAAGGGCTTTTTCCCTAAAAATCACGTGGAGTATTTCATCAGCTACTACGACTACTATCAGCCAGAGGCCTACATCCCGCGTCAAGACCTTTTCATCGAAAAAGACAGCTCCGTAAACGAAGAACTCGAGCGTCTGCGCCTATCTGCGACGGCGAGCTTGCTTAGCTTTGACGACGTCGTGTGCGTGGCGTCGGTGTCGGCCAACTACGGCCTGGGCAATCCTAGCGAATACCAAGGCATGGTCGCATACCTAAACGTCGGCGATAAAATCAATCAACGCGCACTACTGCAAAAGCTAGTGGATATGGGCTACAAGCGAAACGATAACTATTTCGACCGAGGCGACTTTCGCGTAAACGGCGACGTGTTAGACGTCTATCCTGCATACTGGGGCGATGAGGCGCTTCGTATCGAGTTTTTCGGCGACGAGATCGACGCGATGTATCACTTTGACGTGCTGGAGAACAAAAAGCTAAAAGACGTGGGTAAATTTACGCTTTATGCCACGAGTCAGTTTATCGTGGGCGCAGACCGCCTAAAAATCGCCATCAAACAGATCGAAGAGGAGCTAGCGGAGCGGCTAAAAGAATTTAACGAGCAAGGCAAGCTCGTCGAGGCGCAGCGCCTAAAACAACGAGTGGAATTTGACCTAGAGATGATGAGTAGTACGGGCATGTGCAAGGGCATCGAAAACTACGCGCGCCACCTAACCGGGCAAAAGGCGGGAGAGACGCCCTACTCGATGTTTGATTATTTCGAACTTGGCGGCAAGGACTACCTAGTCATCGTGGACGAAAGCCACGTGAGCCTGCCGCAGTTTCGCGGTATGTACGCGGGAGACCGCAGCCGCAAAGAGGTGCTGGTGGAGTACGGGTTTCGTTTGCCCTCCGCGCTTGACAATCGTCCGCTTAAATTTGACGAGTTTATAAACAAACGCGCCAAATTTCTTTTCGTCTCGGCGACCCCGAACGAATACGAGATAAATTTGAGCTGCGGCCACGTCTATGAGCAAATTTTACGTCCGACGGGACTGCTTGATCCCTTAATCGAGATAAAAGACAGCGAAAATCAGGTGGAAATTTTATTTGACGAGGCGAAAAAAACGATCGAGAGAAACGAACGCGTGCTAGTCACCGTGCTAACTAAAAAGATGGCCGAGGAGCTCAGCCGCTACTACACCGAGCTTGGTATCAAGGTCAAGTACATGCACTCAGATATCGATGCCGTCGAGCGAAACGAGATCATCCGTGGACTGCGCGGAGGCGAGTTTGATATGCTCATCGGTATAAATTTGCTCCGCGAGGGGCTTGATCTGCCCGAGGTTAGCCTCATAGCCATCATGGATGCCGATAAGGAAGGCTTTTTGCGCTCGACAACGAGCCTGATACAAACGATGGGGCGCGCGGCCAGAAACGTAAACGGACGGGTGTTGATGTTTGCCAAAAAGATCACCAAATCGATGCAAGAAGCGATGAATACGACGCTGGCACGCCGCAAGATGCAAGAGGAGTACAACCGCGCCCACGGCATCACGCCGCGCTCGGCTAGCCGAAACATCGAGGAGAGCCTGCACGTAGAAGACGAGGGCGAGATCTATAAACGCGGCAAAAATCTGGAAAAAATGCCTGCCAGCGAGCGAGCGAGTATAATCAAAGAGCTAAGAAAACAGATGCTGGAGGCGGCGGAGCAGCTGGAGTTTGAGAAGGCGGCGGCATTGCGTGACGAGATCGCCAAAATACGCAAGCTTTAAATTTGACGGCTTGTCTTTTTCCGCCATACTTCGTTACCGGCTCAGTCGGCTTCGGCACGGACGGCTAGTCCGCTCCCTCGCCTCGCTCGCCGCTCCCTCGTCTGACGAAAAAATGCTTCGCCTTATCGTTTTGTATTTAAATTTGAAGTCAAATTTGCAAATTTCGGTTTCAAATTTGACCCACCGAGACCCGTACCCTGAAAACATCAAATTTAGAGTCAAAAACTCGCGACGCTTTGCGCAAGCAAAGCTATGTCGCCACCTCTAACGTGCAGTGGGGTTGGAGCT
>CALBNA010000403.1 GCA_937896205.1 uncultured Campylobacter sp.
CTTCTGCTAGAGCTAAATTTGAAAGCGAACTAAGAACGGCGACCGAGGAGGCCGCAAAACTAAAGAGCGAAAATGCTAGGCTCGCAAACGAGCTAGGCCTAAAAGATAGCGAGATAAAAAGGATCACTAGCGAATACAACGCTCAGGCTCTAAATGCTCAAAATTTATCTAAAAATAGGATCGCCGCCCTAGAAAAAGAACAAGACGCGGACAAGAAAAAAATAAGCGAGCTTGAAGCGAGCCTTGAAAACGCAAACAAAAAAGCCGAGTCAAAAGCTAAACTAAAAGCGATAAATGATGAGCTAAACGCGACGAATAAAGAGTTAGTCACAAAGCTCGAGAAAGAAAAACAAGGATTTGAAAAAGAGATTGAACAAAACGAGGCTATATATAAAACCGAGCTTGAAAAGCTAAAAAATCAGCTCGAAAATGAGCGCCAAGAGACCGAGCGAAACGTATCCGAACTAAAGGCTAAAATCTACGAGTTGGAAGATCAAATTTCGCAAAAAGATAGCTCACTGCAAAGTGCGGAAGCTAAGGTGACAGAGCTAAACGAGTCGCTAAATATCCAAAAAGAACTGCTAGCGGACGAGATCGCCGCTGGTAAAAAAAATATCCAAAACTATAAAATTTTAAATAACAAAATCACGACTTTAGTTGAAAACGACATCAAAACAGCCAAGGAAAATAAAGAGCAACTAGACGCTCTAAATGAGCTTTTGACGCATAAAGACGCAGAGCTCGCGACTCTAAGAAAACAGATACAAGACGGAGCTAAAGATCTAAGCGACACGAAGGAAAATTTAGCTAAAACAAGTACGCAAAAAAACATCGCAAAGGGTGAAGTGGCGCAGATACTAACCAAAAATGAAGAGCTGATGAGCGAAAATGAAAATCTAAAAAAGATAATCCAGCTAAATTTTAGAGCCGAAGTTCCTAAAAAAGTTGTTTTCATCGCCTCGGTCGAGTGCTCGGATATGAGCGCGGGCTCAGACAGGCCGACGCAAGTTTGCAAAAACAAGGTAAGCGACTTTTTGCAGAGTTATAATTCAAATTATTATTTTGAGATCACGCCGATAGTTAGCCGCGGTAACTTTATCGCCACGTCAAAAGCGGCAAAAGTGATCCCGCAAGACGAGCTTGAAAAGATCGATTCATACGCAAATTTTGGTATCGGCAAAGAGCGCGCCAAGGTGGCCGGCGAGATGATAAAAGATGAATTCGGTGACTTTTCCCGCATATCGTACAGTAACGACATTATAACGTCTCAAGATAAGCAAGGATTTATCATCAAGGTATATAGATGATAATCACTCAGCCCAAAAACGGCTACCGCTACAATAGTGACACGATGTTTTTGTATGACTTTATCCGTGAGGGTGGAGTGTGCGGCGAGGTGCTAGAGGTTGGCTGCGGTAGCGGGGTTTTAGGACTGCTTTTAAAGCGCGATTTTCCCAGAATTTCACTCAGTTTGCTTGATATTTTAGAAGCTAACGTAAATTTAGCCGCCGCAAACGCTAGCCAAAATGGACTTGAAGCCGAGTTTATATCGGCTGATTTTGCTAAATTTAAGAGCGAAAAAAGATATGATCTTATCGTCTCAAACCCGCCCTTTTACCACGACGGCGTGAAGAAAAGCGAAAACGAGCACCTTCGCACCGCTAGATATAGCGAAAATTTGCCGCTTAGCGAGCTTGTGGGTAGCGCAAATTCGCTCCTAAAGCCGCGCGGAGTTTTTAGTTTTTGCTATGACGCTAAGCGCCTAGCTGAAGTTGTGCTTTGTTTGAGCGAATTTAAATTTACGCTTACTAGGCTTTGCTTCGTGCATCCAAAAGCGGACGGCGCGGCAAATTTGGTACTAATCGAGGCCAAAAAAAGCTCAAAATCCTTGACTCAAATTTTACCGCCGATTTTCGTTTTTGAAGGCGGCGTTTATAGTAAAAAGGCAGCCGAAATTTTCGCTACGGCAAATACGCAAAGCAAGGACGCGGCGGAGTGAGTTTGCTAAGACAAAGCGGTTTTGGTTATGAATTTGACGCTAGCAAGTGCGAGCTGTGCGGCGGTAAGTGCTGCACTGGCGAGAGTGGCTATATATGGATAAGCTCCGCGGAAATCTCGTCATTGGCGCAGCATCTAAAAATGAGCGAGGATGAGTTTAGATCGCGATTTTTAGATAAATTCGGATATAAATTTAGCCTCAAAGAAAAGCCCTACGACGGCGGGTTTGCGTGCGTTTTTTTTGACGAAACGGCAAAAAACTGCTCGGTTTACGACTTTCGACCGAGCCAGTGCCGCACCTTTCCGTTTTGGGACTATTTTAAGGATAAAATCAATGAATTGGAGAAAGAATGCGCGGGAATAAGGCGATTTTAAAATTTATATTGGCGGCCTTGCTTGTTTGTTTTGCTACCGCCAAAGACGGCTTTGATGAGAATTTGTACGTTATCAAGGCGCTTTTGGCGGTGGAAAACGCTAGGCACGACGAGGCGACCGAGCTTTACGAGCAGCTTTACGAAAAAACTAAAAACACGGACTATCTAAAAGAGGCGCTCAGGCTCGCGTTTTTTTCTAAAAACGTAAATTTTAAAAGCATTTTAGCGCTCAGCCAAAAGGTACTAAAAGACGACGTGGACGTGCTTCGCATACAGGGCGCAAATTTGATGAGCGAAAACAAACTCGACGAAGCCGCAAAGATAATGAAAGAGCTCGTCCAAAAAGAGGACATCTCTAAAAATCACGTCATGCTCTCTGCTGTCTACTCGATGCAAAACGACAACAAAGCCGCTCTAGGAGAGCTTGAGCGCGCATACGAGCTAGATAGGAGCGTGGAAAATCTACTGCGAATAGTCGATCTTTTATACAATAAAATGAACGACAAAAAAGAGGCGATCAGGCACCTGGAGAGCTCGCGCCGTATCGACGGCTGCGAGGTAGAGACCTGCACGGCGCTAGTAGATATCTATGCGCAAGACGGCCGTTACTCTGATATGATCGATGTTTACGAGAGTCTTTTTGAAGCGACGAAAGAAAAGATATATCTAGAAAAAGCGCTCGGCGTCTACGTCTATCAAAAAAACTACGACGCTGCTATCAAATTTTTGCAAAAATACTCCTACAACGACGATGCTTTGATGGATCTTTACGCTGCGACGGGGGATTTTGCTAAGGCGTATAAAAAGGCGCAGGAGGCATTTGATAAGAACTTTAATCTCGAATATCAAGCCAAAATGGCGATATATCAGTACGAAAGAGATACGGATAAACAAACCAAAAAGATAGATAAAGATAGCCTAAAACAAGTGATCGCCAACTTTGAAAAATCGGCCGTAAAGCTAAATAATGCACTATATCTAAACTACTACGGCTACCTACTCATAGATCACGATATAGACGCGAAAAAGGGCATAGAGCTAGTAAATAGAGCCCTCGAGCTAGAGCCGGGTTCGGTGTTTTATCTAGACTCGCTAGCGTGGGGATACTATAAGCTAGGCGAGTGCAAAAAGGCTGACGAGATAATGCGGCAAGTCCTGCACGACGAGGAATTTGTAAATTCGCCCGAAGGCAAAGAGCATATAAACTCTATCAAAGAGTGCCTAAAAAAGGGTAAAAAATGATACTAGATCAGATAATTGAACGAACTAAAGAGGACTTGGCGCTACGAAAATCGCAAACGCCTTTTGAAAAACTGCAAGAGCTTGCGGCGAAAAATCCGCGCGAGATAAAAGACGCGGTAAAAGCGCTAAAAAGCAGCGCAGACGAGCCGTATCGCATCATCGCCGAGGTCAAAAAGGCAAGCCCTAGCAAAGGGCTGATAAGGCCAAATTTTGCGCCCGTAGAGATAGCCAAAGAGTATGAAAAAGGCGGCGCAAACGCTATCTCGGTTCTAACCGAGCCGCATTTTTTTAAAGGAAATTTGGAGTATCTGGCTGCCATCAGACGCGAAAGCTCGCTGCCGCTGCTTCGCAAGGATTTTATCGTAGACGAGTATCAAATTTTAGAAGCGCTCGTTTACGGAGCCGATTTTATACTACTTATCGCAAAGGCTCTTGGCGCCGATGAGCTAAAACGGTTGCTTGATTACGCGCGTTCTTTGGGGCTTGAGGCCTTGGTCGAGACGCACGACGAAGAGGACGTAGAAAAGTCAAATTTCGCATGCGCAAAGATAGTCGGCGTAAATCACCGAAATTTAAGCACATTTGAGATGGATATGAGTCTTTGCGAGAAGCTGTTTTCTGAAATCAAAAACGCAAGCGTAATCGTCGCTGAAAGCGGTATCTACGAGCATTCGCAGCTAAAAGAGCTTCATGCGCAAGGAGCCGACGCGTTTTTAATAGGCGAGCATTTTATGAGGCAAGAGGATCTGGCAAAAGCCGTAAAAACAGTAAAGGAGGGCTAGGATGGATCACATTTGCGCGCCGTGGAGGAGCGAATATTTCGGCAAAAAGGAGCAGGGCTGCGTCTTTTGTAACGTCGTAAATCATCCCGAAAAAGACGCGCAGACGGGCGTTTTGTTTCGCGCAAAGCGGTGTTTTGGGATTATGAATCTTTATCCGTATACGCCTGGGCACTTTATGGTGATACCGTACGTGCATACCGATAATATCGAAAGCCTAGACGAGCAGACGTGGTCTGAGATGAGCGCCTACGTGCGCGAGGGCGTGAAAATTTTAAAACGCGAGCTAAATGCGGCTGGCGTAAATATCGGGATGAATCTGGGCAAAGCAGGGGGTGCGGGCATCGCAGAGCATGTGCACTATCATCTAGTGCCGCGCTGGAGCGGCGATACGAATTTTATCACATCCATCGCCGAGGTGCGCGTAAACGGTGTGCCCTTTACTCCGCTTTACGAGAAGCTCAAAGCTGCTTTTGTGGACGTTTGCTTTAATGAGCGGTAAATTTATTTTTACCAAATTATTTTTTGGTAGAATTATCAAAATTAAAAGATATTAAGGCATACGATGAGATTTATTTTGCCGATATTTTTATCGTTTTCTTTTGTTTTTGCAGGCTTTAGCTGCGATGACGCTTTGGCCGATAAGCAGCGATTTTTCTCACAAAATTTAACCTTTTCGGGAGATTTTGAGCCAAACTGCAACGACTCTATCTTGGGGCTAAAAGAGGCTCAAATTTTACTCTCGGTAGTGCAAAAGATCCGCGCCGAGAGCCTTGCTTGCGTCGGAAATTTAGCGACTAAAAATTTAAACGAGTTTAAATTTAAGATCTTAAAAGCCTCCTATGCACCTGAAATTTACGCAAAAGAGCTAGAGAGTCCTGACGAATACGAAAAACTCGTAGCGCAAAATAGAGCTAGACTTCGTTTCTGGGGACATCAAAGCTTAAGTAACTTCACCGTTTTTAAGGACTTTAACAAAGACTACAACGCCGCTCTTGAGCCGCTCGTAAACTACTACAAATCAAATTTCAAAATAGACGAAGGCAGCGCGATTTATTACGCTTCAAAGGTTGCAAACGAGTTTTTAAAATTTGCCGCCGCTACTCTGCAAAACGGCGATATGGACGAGTTTGCGAGAAAGGTTAGCGACCCGACCTTTACAAAATACGGGATAAATGAAGCGATATATTCTGGCGCCGTGTCACAAGCCTCGCTGCAAAACGCATTTAATGCCGCGCTTCTTTACGAAAAAAGCGAGGACGTCATAAAGGAATTCTTGCGCGCGGGTGTAAATTTAAACTACGGATTTGAGAGTTCGCTATTTTTCGCGCTTAAAAATTTAAATAACGTAAAGCTTCTAGTTGCCAGCGGCGCTGACGTAAACTACGAAAATCTGCTCGGCATCACTCCGCTTTTTAAGGCCGTGCAGCTAAATGACATAAATTTGGTTAAATTTCTCCTCGAAAACGGAGCGCTGGTAAACAAAAGGCTGATAGACGTGAGCACTAAGCTTGCATATAGCTCAAATTTAAGCGTCCAGCTACCGAGCTTCGTGAAGCTCTGCGACTTTGACGGGGCATCAAA
>CALBNA010000404.1 GCA_937896205.1 uncultured Campylobacter sp.
GTCTTTACGGCGCTTTTCGGCATCGCGGCGATGCTGCACGATCTAGGCTCAAACCTCGTGTATTGGGCGATTTTGCGCTTTATTTTGGGCTTTTGCTACTACGCGCTTTTGATGATAATCGAAAGCTGGCTCAATGCGCGCGCCAGAAACGAAGTGCGCTCGCGAGTACTGGCCTTTTACGAGATCACGTTTTACGTATGTTTTGGGCTGGGTATCCTCGTGCTATCGCTAAATTTATCCACTTCGCACGTGCTTTTGCTTAGCGCGGCGTTTATTTTGTTTTCGAGTATTCCTTTAAATTTGATCTGCATCAAAGAACCGCCAATCCCCGAAAAAAAGAGCGTCTCGATCCCTAGAGTATTTGCGCTCGTGCCTTTGGCGCTCATTACCAGTATCGTAGCCGGAATCCTTATAAACGGTTTTTTTACGATGGCGAGCGTTTATATCCTGCTGCAAGGATACGGTGCGAGAGAGGTTTCGTTTTTTATGACCGTCGCGATGGCGGGTGGCTTTATCGCGCACTCGTTTATCGGCAGCGTCTCGGATAAATTCGGTCGCCGTCCAGCGATAATGGTCTGCTCGGCTGTCTCGCTATTTGCGGCTATTTGCTTTTTGGCGCTTAAGCCCTCTATCTACGCGCAGTACGTTTTGTCGTTTTTTCTGGGCTCGGGCGCTTTTTGTCTCTACGCGTTATCGCTTGCTCGTGCCAACGACGTTTTAAAGCACAAAAATCAAGGCATCGAAGTAGGGCGTGCCGTACTTTTTAGCTACTCTTTCGGCTCGCTTCTTTCGTCCGTGATAATGGGCGCTAGCATGCAAATTTTAGGCTTTGACGGCTTTATGTGGGTTTACGTGGCGTTGCTTGCGTTTCTCATCGCGTTTTGCCTCACGCAAAAGACCGTTCCGCTCGAAAGCAGAAGCGACTTTGAGCATAGTCCCGGCACGATGGCAAATAGCTAATGAAAATCTCAAATTTGACGATATAGTCGTATGGAATCAGTAAGCAACTCAGTAAGCTCGCAAATCGCGACCCAGGCCGCAGTCGGCGGCGCGCTACCCAAAACCGGCGGTCCTGGCGGCCCAGGCGCCGGACAGACGGGCCAGGCGGGTGAAACCAAAAATCTTTTTAAAAATCAGCCCGCGCCCTCGCAAAATTTAGGCTCCGAAGCCGCGGATAACGCCGTAAAGGATTTAGACAAGCTCGTAAATAAGCTTTTAGACGAGCTAAAATCAAGCCCTGCGCAGGCCAAAGAGCTGGCCGCGCAGGCTAAAAATCTCCAGCTCTCGCCAAATCTCGCAAAAGATATGAAAAGCCTTGCCGCACTTGCCGAAAATGAGCCCGACCTAAAGGAATTCGCGCTTAAACTAAAGGAGTTTTTAAAACCCGTCGCCGACGTAAAAAGCGCGCCGCTAAACGAGCAGATAAAAAACTCGGGCATCATGTTGGAGGCAAATTTAAAAGACGCGCTAAACGGCAAATTTAACCTACCCAGCGCGATAAATAAGCTGTTCGGCGATATAAAAAATCTCTCGAATCATCAGCTTTTGGAGCAAATTTCAGCCTTGGCTAAGGATGATAGCCTAAGCACGAACGAGAGCTTTGCGAGGCTTGATCAAATTTTACAAAACGCTAAAACCGCGGCCAAAGATACGCTAGCGGGCTCGCCTTTTAAGCAGCTTTTTAAAATCGCTGATAAGCTCGAAAACGCGGCTAAATTTATGGATAAGCAAGCAAACGCCATGAGCGGAAACGGACTAAGCCTAAACGAAAAAACTCTAAACGCCGAGCTAAACAAAGTCTCGCAGCTGCTGGCAAACGCGGGCGAAAAAATGCAAAATTTAAACAGCGAAAAGCTAGGTCAAAACAGGGGTTTTGCTTTAAATTTCGCCGAGCTAAAAAGCGCGATAAAAGATCTAACGGACGAGCTTGGCGCGCTTGCGGCCTCGCAGGATAAATTTAACGATTTTGCGCAAAAAATCGTCCGAGACGGCGCGGAAGGAAGCGAGGGTGCAAAGCTGCAAGATAAGATGCAAAATGCGGCTAGAAAGTTAAATTTCGCCTTGCAAATCGCCGATAAAGCGGGCTTTGAAGCAAAAAATAACCTCGATGAAGTCGGCAAGCTAATCAAACAGCAAAACATCGCTCGCGCCGAGCTTGGCGCCGGAACGCCAAAAAGCGCCGAAGAGACGGCAAAGGTGTTACAAAACGACGTAAAAAGCGCGCTTTTAAACATGCAGTCAAAGTCTCCGGACGCTAGCCCCGTAAAAGACGCTGCCTCAAAACTACTAGCTCAAATCGAGATGCATCAACTAGCCTCCGCGGTCGCGGGCGGCGTGCAGACCTATCTGCCATACGTCTGGGAGGGCGTAGAGGGCGGAAATATCAGGTTTAAGCAAGGCAAAAAGCAAAAACACTACGCGCAAATTGACCTAAATTTTCAAAATTTCGGCCAAATCAACATCATGGTGGCGCTCAGCGAAAACAAATACATCGACCTTGCGATCGCGACGCAAAAAGAGGAGTTTAAGGATCTGATTTTAAGCGGTGCGAAGGAGCTAAAAAGGGCTATCGGCGAGCAGGGGCTGATAGTGTCGAATTTTAGCCTAAAAACTATGCCTAAACTGCGTCTTGGCGGCGTTTACGGCGGTCTGGATAAGCTTGATATGGGCTTTGATAAAAAGGCGTAAATTTGCCAAAAGTGCAAAAAACTAAAAAAGCCGTAGCTCTTGGCTACAACCGCCAAAAAGATAATGCCCCTAAGGTTCTAGCTACGGGTTCGGGCGAAGTGGCGAAAAACATCATAAATCTAGCTAAATCTCACGACATACCGATCAAAGAGGACGCCGATCTAATCGAGGTTCTAAGCAAGGTCGATCTAAACGAGGAAGTCCCGCCAAATCTCTATAGAGCAGTCGCGGAAATCTTTAACTTTTTGTATCAAATGACGAATAAAAAATAGGGCGCTTGCGGCAAAGTAGAAGCGAGAGCAGGCTTATTGCAAGTGCAAATT
>CALBNA010000405.1 GCA_937896205.1 uncultured Campylobacter sp.
AGGTTTTTATATAAAAATAGATAGAATAATTGTAATGCCAGATTTTGGTAAATGGCACCAAAGTATATTAAGATCTAAAGCATAGAGCGGAGTAGCTTCTCGATCTCTCCATTGCAAGGAACTATGCCATAGTTTTGTAGTTTCGCCGTATCGCAGACGAGTAGGGCGGGATCGTTTGCTCTGATAAATTTGGCATCACTTTGCACTGCGATATCATGTCCGCTTAGGTAGCGTAAAATTTGTAAAATTTGCTCAATACTATAAGCCTTACCAGAGCCAATGTTAAAAATTTCATCGTTAGCTTCGAGTTTTAGTAGTTGCTCGTATATTCTCACAACATCGTTTATGTCGTTATATTCGCGCTTTGGCGTCAAATTTCCGAGTTTTATTGTATGAGCTTTATCTTTAAAATGTCGCACTATTTTTGGTATGAGGAAATTTTCGCTTTGTCCAGTACCTGTGTAGTTAAATGGGCGCGCGATGATAAAAGGCAGTCCGCTTTTGGCTATCTGCTCCTCCATAAAAATTTTACTTTCGGCATATATGCTTTGCGGATTTAGCGCAGAGTTTTCACACATGGGCATATCTCCTCCGCCATAGACGCTAGCTGAGCTTGCAAAGATCGCCTTTTCAAATTTAACGGAACCTAGCGCCTCTAGCAAATTTATGGTACCGATTTTATTTGCGTTTTTTATCTCGGCGGGATCGGCCATGGCAAAAGATACAGCCGCCAGGTGGATGATGTAGTCAAATTTAACGCTAAGGGCGGCTTTTATGCTGTCTTTATCAAGCAGATCAAGGCGCGTATGATTAGGCGCGCTAGGTCTCAGGGCGCCGCCTGAGACCTCGTAGCCGAGCGCACAAAGGTATCGCTCCAGATAGCGACCCGTAAAACCCTCGATCCCCGTGATAAAAACTCGCTTAGAACTCAAATCCCGCCTCGATGCGCCTTAGATCGGCTTTTATCATCATATCGCAAAGTCCTTTCAGATCAGTCTTTGCGCTCCAACCTAGCTTTTGCTTGGCTTTTGATGCGTCGCCTATTAGTAGATCGACCTCTGCGGGTCTAAAAAATGCCGGATTTATCTTTACGATCACGTCGCCTTTGTCGTTTAGCCCGATTTCGTTTATGCCTTCGCCTTCAAATTTTATTCCGATATCTAGCGCTTCAAAGCTAAGCTTCACAAAATCCCTAACCGTGGTCGTTACGCCGGTAGCGAGCACGAAGGTATCCGGAGTTGGCGCTTGTAACATCGCGTGCATGCCTTCGACGTATTCTTTAGCGTAGCCCCAGTCGCGCTTTGCGTCTAGGTTGCCTAGCTCCAAAGTTTTAGCCTTTTTCAGAGCGATTTTTGCGGCCGTATTCGTGATTTTTCTCGTGACGAACTCAAGTCCTCTTAGCGGACTTTCGTGGTTAAATAAAATGCCGCTTGAGGCGAAAATATCGTAGCTTTCTTGATAGTTTACTGTGATAAAGTGCGCATAAAGCTTTGCCACTCCGTAAGGCGAACGCGGATAAAACGGCGTCGTTTCGCTTTGCGGGACGGCTTGGACTTTGCCGAACATCTCTGATGTGCTAGCTTGGTAAAATTTGATACTTTTATCTACCGTTTTGATCGCTTCTAGTATATTTAGCGTGCCGATACCCGTAGCGTTTGCAGTGTGAAAAGGCTCTTTAAAACTAACGCCTACGAAGCTTTGGGCGGCTAGGTTGTAGATTTCCTGAGGTCTTATTTCATTGACGACGCTTAGGATATTAAACGGGTCGGTTAGCTCAAACTCGACTAGATGAAAATTTGGCTCGTTTAAAAGACCTAGCTCGTTTAATCTCCAAAAATTCGGGCTCACCGCTCGTCTGTAACCGCCGTAGATCTCATATCCCAGATCGATCAGATATCTAGCCAGATACGCGCCGTCTTGGCCTCCGACGCCTGTGATTATAGCTTTTTTCATTATTCTTCTCCGTTTTTTAAATGTCGCATAAAATTATGATCAGTATTTATGGCTTTAAAGATTCTTAAATAAAGACCGGCGATATTTTGCCAGCTGTTTTCTTCTAGCCATTTTATACGCTTATCATAAATTTTACCATCTATTTCATTATTTTTTACTTTTTCTAGTTGTTCTAGGATATCCTCGTCGCTAAAACCGTCCGCCGCTATCGTGATATTTTGCATCTCGCTAAAGATTCTTGACGGCGTAACTATAACGTTTTTACAAAGACTTAGAGAGACTCTGGCTGCTGCGCTACTACTCTCGTCGGTCTGTCCGTACGGCAATACGATCGCATCGCAACAACTTAGTTTTTCGTTTACGACTTCTATCGGTAAAAAGCTCGTATGCCACTCTATTTTTTCGCTCAAATTTAGCTTTTCGCAAATCTTGCGGCATCTTTGTAGCTCCGCCTCGCCGTCCGCGCTTGCGACCGGACTGATTATCACGAGTTTTGCGTCTATATTTTGACTGAATTTCGCAAAAGCTTCTAGTAGCACAGGTAGGTTTTTATGCGCAAATAGCAGTCCTAAAAATCCTACAATAAATTTGCCGTCCGCTTCTTTGCATTTGATTTGAGTACTCGTTAAATTTTGCGTTCCGTGCGGCATTAGCGTGACGTTATCGGCAAGTCCTAGTAGTCTAAGCGTATTTAGGTCGTCGATACTGTGGACGAAAACTCGGTCGAATTCGTAAAGCGTATCGTGCCAGTTTTGCTGAGTTTGGTGCGGGTAGTTTAGGATTTGCTTTGTGCTGTGAAGCGTGATGAGGCAAATTTTGCCCTGTGATTTTAGAGTGAGGACGTCTGATTTTAGCTTTTCGTCTATCTCGAAAAATGTAAAATGGTGTTGTAGCCAGATTATATTCGCATCCGTCTCAAGCCCCGATAGTAGTTTTTCGCGCTCTATTTCAAAGACTTTTATATTGTCGTTTTCTTGGGTTAAATTTGACCCATCGGCGCGCTTTTGTTCGCTCCAAGTGTAAATTTGCAAATCTGCACCCGCTCGCGCAAGCTCGTC
>CALBNA010000406.1 GCA_937896205.1 uncultured Campylobacter sp.
CCTCTTCGTCGGCAGCGTCAGATGTGTATAAGAGACAGATTTATCGCAGCGTTTTTTTCGGCACTGTTTTTAGCGGGTTTGCCGACCGCGCTAAATGCCGCGCCGCAAACGCAAGAAAAGCCGACTCTTCGCAAAATGATAGCTCAAATGATAATAGTCGGTTTCAACGGCTCTGATCCTAAAACAGCCAAAGAAGCCGTCTCGGAGGCCAAATATCAGCGTTTCGGCGGTGTGATGATGCTTAGCAAAAACATCTCGGACAAAAAAAATCTCACGGCGCTAACAAGCGCATTTAAAGAGGCGCAAGAGGGCATTTTTATCGCTATCGACGAGGAGGGCGGACTGGTCACGAGATTTAAGGATAAAGAAGGTTTTGAGACCTTTATCTCGGCGCAAAAAGTGGCAAAAACGCTTGATCTGGGCGCTGCTGGCGAGCTTTACGGCAAGATGGCACAGCAGCTAAAAGACGTCGGCGTAAACGTAAATTTCGCTCCAGTGGCCGACGTGCTAAATCCAAAATCCACCATCATAGGCTCGCGCGGCAGGGCGTTTAGTACCGATATAGACGAGGTTTCGCTGTACGCAAGCGAGTTTATGAGAGCCTCGCAGGCTCGCGGCGTGATAGCTGCGATGAAGCACTTCCCCGGCCACGGTAACGTCGAGGCCGATAGCCACACGGCAAAGGTCGTGATCGAAAAATTCGACTATACCGAGCTTAAGCCGTATTTTGACGCGGTTCGCAAAAACGAAGCTAAAATGATAATGGTCGGCCACATCTACCTCATGCAGCGCGATACCGAGCTGCCGGCCTCGCTCTCGCCGGCGATCATCGACGGCTTGCTGCGCGGCGAGCTAAAATTTGACGGCGTAGTTATCAGCGACGATATGCTAATGGGTGGGCTAAAGGACTTTACGCTGCAAGAAAAGGTGATAAACTTTATCAACGCAGGCGGCGATGTGATGCTCTTTAGCGACTACAAGATAGACGGGCGCAGGACCGCAGAGCTCGTCACGCAGCTAGTCGTGGACGCGGTGGGCGCCAAGCAGATACCAAAAGAGCGTATCGAGGAGTCCTACGAGCGGATAATGAAACTAAAGAGCGGCTTAAAATAGTCTGCCTGAAGGGCAAATTTTAGCTTTTGCACGGAGTTTATTTTGCGGCTATCGGTCCGCGCAGCGACCGAAGTCAAATTTGCCTTTTTTTGCGAATTTGAGTTTAAATTTGACGACATTTTAAATTTAAACTTAAATTTAATGCCCAAATTGTTACTGCCTAGCTTGCCAAACCCGCACCGCTTTGGCGCAAATCACGGTTTTAAAACCGACCGAAATATCCACGGCAAGAAAAAGTAAATTTAATCAAATTTACGCCAAACAAACTGGCTCGCAAAAATCAGATTTAAATTTATCATTATTCGGCTCAAATTTAAGCTTTTAAAATTAATCTTGATGTATAATATATCTTTAAGAAAAATAATAAAAATTCTAAATTTAAGGAGCAAAAATGGACGAGGTAGCAGCAAAAGTCGAAGTGCTAAAAGACGAAATGGTGAAAAATAGGCGGTTTTTTCACTCACATCCCGAGACTGGATTTTTTACGTTTTTTACGACGGCAAAGATCGCTAGCGAGCTAAAAAAGCTCGGCTACAGCCTAAAAATGGGACGCGAGATAATGAAGCCAGAAGCTAGAGCGGGATTGGGTAGTGAGAAAGATAAAGAAAAATATCTAGAGCGCGCAAAAAGCCTGCTAAGCGCCGATGAGCGCGAGTTTTTGCCCGTGATGGAGGATGGGCTAACGGGCGTGGTGGCCGAGCTTGATACGGGCAGGCCGGGTAAGACGCTTGCGTTTAGATTTGACATCGACGGCGTGGACGTGACTGAGAGCAAAGATGAGGCGCACAGACCGTTTAAAGAGGGCTTTAGAGCCGATATAGACGGCATCACGCACGCCTGCGGGCATGACGGGCACATCACGATCGGCCTAGCGATGGCTAAACTCATCGCGCAAAATTTGGACGATTTTAACGGCAAATTTAGATTTATATTTCAAACCGCCGAAGAGGGCACCAGAGGCGCCGTGCCGATGGAGCAAGCAGGCGTGCTAGAGGGCGTGGACTACCTACTGGGCGGTCATATCGGATTTCAGGCAAAGACTAGCGGCGGCATCATCTGCGGTACGAACAAGCTTCTTGCGACATCGAAATTTGACGTAAATTTCACGGGTAGATCGGCTCACGCGGCGGGCGCTCCGCAGGAAGGGGCAAACGCCCTACTGGCCGCGGCTCAGACGGCTCTAGCCATGCACGGTATCACGCGTCACGCTGACGGCGTCACGCGTATAAACGTGGGCGTTTTGCGAGCGGGCGAGGGGCGAAACGTCATTGCGCCAAACGGCTACATCGCCTGCGAAACGCGCGGCGAAACGACCGAGCTAAATGAATTTATGTTTAAAAAATGTATGGACATCGTCGCGGGCGTCGCGCAGATGTACGGCGTGCAGTACGACGTGAAGCTAACCGGCGGCACGAGCGGGGGCGATAGCAGCGAGGAGATCACGGATATCTACGAGCGCGCCGCGCGCCAGTCACCTTTTATCAAAGATGAGCTCATCGTGCGGGATCTAAATTTCGGCGCTTGCGAGGACTTCGCGCACTTTATGCACGCTGTGCAAAAAGCAGGCGGCAAGAGCGGCTATCTGATGATCGGCACCAAGCTCGCCGCAGGGCATCACAACGGCGCGTTTGACTTTGACGAGAGTGCGCTGCTATCTGGCACGGACGTGTTTTTACGCTCGGCATACGCTATAAACGGCAAGGACGCGTGAGGCTAAATTTGAGTCAAATTTGATGAATTTGCGTCGCTTGCGCCCGGCTTGATCGGTTTTTTATCATCGATCGAGCTGACGTGGCGGCGTGGATTTATATTTTTAGCTTTTAAATTTTGATAAATTCGGCGGTTAAATTTGCTCGGCAGTCGGTCGTAAATTTGGCTGGTTGAGTAGTGTCGTCGAAAC
>CALBNA010000407.1 GCA_937896205.1 uncultured Campylobacter sp.
AGCTAAACACCTACATCGAAAACCGCCAAACGCTAGACGCATACAAAGATAAGGCAAGTATAGACTAAATTACCTTTTTAAAATTTGATGAAATTTACCGCAAATTTCATCAAATTCCTCCATTAAATTTCACGCAAAACAGATCGCAAAGGTATCGGGCTTGGTCATCTTTTTGATATTTTCCTTCGCCATAAACAGCTCCTTAGCGCCGTAAATTTGCAAAGTATGGTTTATAAACTCAAACTCCAGCTTCTTATGCGCGCAGTTTGCGTCTAAATTTTTAGCAAGCGCGAGAATAAAACTCAGCCAGCGCACGACATCCTCGCTCGGTAGCAGGTTTTTAAATCGCTCAAATTCGCTCGAGCTTTTCTTGCCGTTTTGTGCGATGATCGCGGCGACTAGGCATTTTTGCGCATGCGAAAAGCCGTAGTTTAGGGCATTTAGCACAAAAAATGCTGAGCTAGCGTGCTCGCCGTAAAATCCCAAACACTGCGCCACGCTATGCAATCTAGCAGCCACCGCCAGCTCGCTCTCGTAGCGCCCATCAAGCCCATGCAAAGGCTCTAGTGCTACAAAGAGGTCTTTTGCGTATTTTACGATCGTCTTGTTATCGTCTAGCAAAAACCTATCCTGTAAACTCCTCACGCTTGGGTTAAAATTAGGCGGAAATTTGCGAGTCGGACGTAAGATATCGCTTAAAAATACGCCTTCCCTAAAGCCCGCGCCGCTAGTGTAGATATTTTGTGCACCTAAAGCTTCGGCCGCGCTTAAAAAGATCAGTGCGCCCTCTCTAATCGTATCAAAGCGATCTTTTTTGATGCCGAATTTTCCAAGTTCCAGCACGCTTGCTTGCGAGATACTCTCGATAAAGCTCTTGTGATTTTGCAGCTTATAAGCAAAATTATGCACCGTTTTTAGAGGGTAGTTTTGCGCCGACATTATAGCTGAAGATATCGCGCGCAGGCTGCCGCCGATGGCGACTAGGTTTTTGCTTTTAAAGTTTTTAGGCAAGCTTTTAAACGCCTCTTTGATAAAAGGCGCTGCGGCGTTTAAATTTTTCTTATCGAAAAACAGCTCCTTTAGCCGCACGGTGCCTAAATTTAACGACACGGCATCAGTTATCTTGCCTCCGCTAACAAGCGCTAGCTCGGCAGACCCCCCGCCGATATCAAGCGTGACGAACTCCTCTAACGGCTCGAGCAGATTTAACGCCGCTACGCCGCCAAACGTCGCTTCATCCTTGCCGCTAACGACCTTTAAATTTATCCCAAGCTCCCTGCGCGCCATGCTTATCAGCTCGCCGGCGTTTGGAGCGTCGCGTAGAGCCGAGGGGCCCATGGCGAAAATTTTCGAGCATTTGTAGTTTTTTGCGATATTTTTAAACTCGCTTAGCGCCTCGCAGGCCTTTTGCATCGACTTTTCCGAGATCTCGCCGCCGTGCTCGTACGCGCCCTCGCCCAGACGCACCTTCATCTTAAATTCGCCGATGATGTGAAACGCGTAACGCGAAGTCTTTTCAAAAATCGCCATTCGCATCGAATTTGAGCCTAGATCTATGACGGCGGTTCGTTTTGCCATTTATTTGCCTTTATTATTTTTATTTATCGCTAGAGTGAGGATCGAGACCGCGCCGCTGCGTCCGTCGGTGCGGTTTTTGATAGATACCGAGCCGCCCAGAGCCTGAGCCGCGCCCTTAGCCAAAAATAGCCCAAGTCCCGCTCCGCCCTTATCGCCGAAACGCTTAAACGGCGCAAAGAGATCCTTGCTCTCATCGATGCCGCAGCCTTCGTCTACGACCTCGATAGTAAATTCGTTTTCGCTAAGGCGAGAGCGCAGCGTGATCACGGCGCCGCGAGGAGAAAATTTGATCGCGTTTTGGACGAAATTTTGGATAACATGCGTTAAAAGCGTCGTTTGTAGCGTCATCTCAAGACTGCTCGGCGTAAAATCCGCCGTTATATCCTTGCCCTCGCCACGAGCTAAAATTTTAAAATTATTCGCAGATTGATTTAAAAACTCGATGATATCAATGCGCACGGCCTCCTCAAACTGCGCGCCCTCCTGCCGCCCTATCTCTAGGATCGAGCCGATCATTTTGTTCATCTGATTGATCGCTTCGTTGTTGTTTTTGAGCGCTTCGATATATTTTTCGCTCTCGCGCGGCTTTATTAGCGTAACTTCGTTTTTGGTTTTCATCACTGCTAGCGGCGTTTTTAGCTCGTGAGCGACGCCGACGAAAAGTTCCTTTTGATAAAGCACGAACGTCTGAATACGCTCGATTAGGCGGTTTAGGCTTTTACCTAGCGGCTTAAACTCAGGCGGTAACTCCTCAAGGCTCACCGTCTGCAAAAACCGCTCGTTTAAATTCGTCATTTTTCTACTTAAAATTTTGATCGGCACCAGCAGCATCCGCGACAAAAAAAGCACGTAAAAAATAATCAGAAGTATCGACGTAGCGTTTACCATGATGATATCGATTAAAATTTGATCTACGAGTTTGCTTTGATGAGTGGTATCTTTGGTTAGCGCGATGCTAGTATCGTCCATATACGGGTAAAATAACGTTAAATGTGTCTTTTGACCGACCCTTTCCGTGACGAAATATGGCGATACCGTTTTGCCCTCGACTAGCTTTGCCTTTGTGGGACTATCGTTTAGCGTGAAGTACTCAAACGGTTTTTCTACTTTAGATAAATTTGCGCTCGTGGATAAAATTTTAGCTTCGTATGCGAGCGATTGCGAGATACCCTCGTATATCGTGACCTTGATATACTGGTATAAAAGAACGGAGATGATGAGAATTAGCATCGTAGAAGCCGATGCTAATTGCACTATAAACCTAAATCTTAGGCTTTTTTGGGAAAGCAAAACCTATACCCGCGTCTTCTGACCGTCTCGATAGTCGAGATATTTAACGGTTTATCCATTTTTTGGCGGATTTGATTGATTGCTACTTCGATTACGTTTGGAGTTACGAGCTCAGGCTCCTCCCAAATCGCGTCTAGTAGTTGCTCTTTACTCACGATCTGATCGCTGTGGCGCGCAAGGTGAGTTAGCACCTCAAACGGCTTGCCTTTTAGCTCGATATCTTGGCCTAGATAGGTGATTTTCTCCTCGTCAGGATCGATGATAAGGTCGTCTATTTTGATAACGTTCGTACCGCCAAAGCGCAAACGAGCCTCGATCCTAGCTACCAAAACGTCGAAATCAAACGGCTTTTTGATATAGTCGTCCGCACCAGCTCTAAATGCCTTAACTTCGCTATCTTTATCGTCTTTCGCAGATAGTACGACTACTGCGGTGCGCGGGGATTTGTGTTTGATGATGTTGATTAGATCCACGCCGTCGCCGTCAGGCAGCATCCAATCGGTCAAAACCAAATCGTAATTTCTAATACCGATGTAGTATTCAGCATCCTTGAAATTCTCCGAGCTGTCGGTCTGGTAGCCGAACTCTTGCAAGCCCTCGGCGATGGTTTTGTTTAGAGTTACCTCATCTTCAACTATTAAAATTCTCATTTTTTCCCTTCAGTGAAATTTGATGGGATTGTAGCATAAATTAAGCAAGATTTCAAGATACTTTAAAAAAAATTTAATATTTAAACTCAACTCTTGCGCCAACCATCGCATTTTTGACGATCTCGATTTTTAAAATTTCCATTTTTAAAAAGCTAAGCGAGCTAAATTTTTCCTTCAACTTTTTCGCGCAAATTTCAAGCGAGCTCTCCACGGTGCCAAATTTCTCCCGCGCATAAATTTCCTCGATGAAATTTATCATTTCAACGTAGTCTATAAATTCGCCGCTTTCAAACTCCGCGCTAACTCTTACTTTCTGCGGAGTCACGCGCTCAAAATCAAGCAGTCCGATGATCGTGCTAAACTCGTAATCTTTGATAATCGTCGTCAAATGACGCGCTTTTCTTGCCCGGTTATTAGGCGTTTGATGTTTGGCAAGTGTTTGTAAACAACCAAAAACGCGATCAAAAATATCGGCGCATAGGAGTCGATATCAGGAATCTGCGGCTGAAGCGCAAAAGTCGCTACGATAAACGCCACAAGCGCGGCTAGCGAAGCAAGTGATGAGATCTTAAGCAGCTTGCCCACGACGAACCAAACTCCAAGCGCGATAGCGATCTCAAGTGGCAAAAAAACCGCCAAAACGCCAGCTCCAGTAGCTATGCCCTTGCCACCTTCAAATTTTAAAAACGGTGAATAGCAGTGTCCGAGCACCGAAAGTACCGCCATCGCCCAAAGCGTCGCTGGAGCAAGGCCTAAAAACTTCGCGATCAATATCGGCAAAACGCCCTTTAAAACGTCGCAAACGACGGTTAAAATCGCGATTTTTTTAGCGAGTTTGGGGTCTTTTTGCTTTAGCACGCGCAAGACGTTGGTCGCGCCGATACTGCCGCTACCTTCGCTTCTGATGTTTACTCCGCCGAAGATATATGACAAAATCACGCCAGATGGGATACCGCCTAGCAGATACGCCGCGGCATAAGCTATCAAATTTTCATTCATTTTTTATCCTGATTTTTGTTTCAATTTCGCAATATTAATTAAATTCGGCTGATTTTTTGATAAATCGGTCGTTTTGGAGGACGGTAAATTTGTAAATTTGACGCACCGAGACCTGTATCTTTAAGGTGCTAAATTTAATTTAGTCAAATTTGGTGTTGTGCATTAAGC
>CALBNA010000408.1 GCA_937896205.1 uncultured Campylobacter sp.
AGGTACCTAGGCGCTCTTGCGATGCCATAAAGCGCCTTAAATTTTGCGGCCTAAATCTTAATGATAATTATCTAAATATTTAAAATCGCACAATATAATTGCGAACCTCAATCAAATAAAGATTAAATTTATCTCGCAAGGATCTACAATGAGCTCGCTTTTGAAGCGCAATAAAATTTTGTTTAACGTCCATCTTATTTTGTCGATCGTTTTTTCTATCCCGCTGCTTGTCATGGGCGTTACGGGTGCGATTTTATCGTATCAGCACGAGCTTGAGGCGCTAATAAACGCGAACTCTAAAAAGATCGAAAAAACGGGCGAAATGCAAAGCGTGGAAAAAATTCTGCAAAGCTTTAGCGAGCAAACGGGCGTTAAGCAACCCGCAAGGCTCGTGCTACCAAAAAACGAAAACGAAGCGATCAAAATTTATGCTAGTAATAGCGATGCTTATCTGGTCGATCCATATACCGCGCAGATCATCGGCAAGGACTACGGAGTTACTTTTGTGCGCGTAGCGATGTCGCTGCACCGAAATTTGGGCCTTGCGCTAGCGGGCAACAAAACCGCGGGCGAAGTGGGCAAGCAGATCGTGGGCGCTAGTACGGTCGCGATGATAGTGCTCGTGATAAGCGGCGTTTGGCTACATTTCCCGAGACTAAAACGCAAATTTGCCGAGGCAGTGAAGCCAAATTTTAAACTCAAGAAATACGCCCTTTTTCATAACCTGCACACGAGTTTAGGCGCCTTGAGCGCGGTGATTTATCTCGTCATCTGTCTAACCGGACTCATGTGGTCGTACCGCTGGTATAACGGCGCTGTGACGGAGCTTTTCATTAGCGCGCAAAATTTGCCCAAAGAGACCGCGCAAAAAGACGGAGCGCCCGCAAAAGCAGAAGGCAAAAAGAACGCCGAGTATAAATTTAGCGACGCGCAGAAGGCTTATGAGATATTTAAATCAAGCGGCATAGAGTATAAGGAATTTAGCCTGATGCTTGCGGCCGGAGATAAGATAAACGTCAGATACTACGAGCCGGACGCGCCAAACACCGCTCGTCCGAAAATGACCGCCGTAAACGTAAAAGAGGGCAAGATGGCTGAGCAAAAGCAAACCGAGGGCATAACCGTAGGCATGGTAAAGAGCACGAACTATCAGCTGCATACGGGGTATTTTTTCGGGATTGCGGGTAAAATTTTTGGTCGGTCGTTTCGCTTTTGATGGCGCTTTTTATCTTTAGCGGCTTTTATATGACGGCAAAAAGGGCGTTTAAGCCGAAAAAGGCCTAGTTAAATTTGCTCTTTACGCGTGCGAGCTATAAATTTATCAAATTTATAG
>CALBNA010000409.1 GCA_937896205.1 uncultured Campylobacter sp.
GTTTTTAGACTATGTCAAACTCACCGGCGGATTTGACGCGACGGCGAAGATCATGCTTTACGTCACGCTATTTTTCGCGCTTCTCATCCTTTTTATGTTTAAAAGCTTTTTGCGGCTTAAATTTTTCCTCTCGTGGTGGGCGTTTACCTTCCCGACGGCTGCGGCTAGCATCGCGTTTTTGCGAGCGTTTGAGTTTAACGGGATTAAGTTTTTCTTGTTTGCGGGAGCGGCGGGTTTTGCTATCTTATGCGTTTTTATAGGTATCGTGGGCTTTTGCACGGTAAAAGCGATGCGGCGCAGCGAAATTTGCGTGCCTGAGTGACGGTTTTGTAAATTTGAGTAAATTTAAAAATCCGCGCTCAAATTTGATATTTAAACGCGGATTTTGGGAGCATAAATAAGCTGAAGCCGCTTAAATTTACTTTATCGATCCCATCATTTTTAGCATATTTTCAAGCTCTTTTACCTCGGCTATGCCTTGGTTGCACGTAGATTCTTGTTCCTCTTTGCTCATCTTTTTTATGCTCGCGTAGTCGGCCTCAAACTCTTTTTTCGTCGCGGCGACGTCAAAGTCCTTTTTACCCTGAGCCTGGGCTTGTTTTGCCATCGAATCGATGAAATCGTAAGAAACCTTTTTGTACTCCTCGCAAGCAGCAGGCATCTCAGCAGCCGCAAGCTGTCCGGCAAAAGCGCAAAGCGCGACGAAAAGCAGTGATTTTTTCATGTTTATCCTTTTTAAAAAATGCGGCGTATGATAGCGAAATTTGGATAAATTAGCCATGACGGGCGATAAGTTCGCTAAAACTTATCTCGCGGACGTGAAATTTAACTCCGAGCGAGGCGAGTTTGTCTTGCAACGGCAGCGCCAGCTCCTCTATGCTGCTAAATACGCAAAGCGGCAAATTTTGTGTCCTATCTTTAGTCGCCGCAAAGCTCCCATCTTCAAAAAATTTCTTTAAAAATACGAGCGTTTTTACCTTATCGGCACCCAAGTCTTCGATGAAAACGCTGAAATATTTATATTCGGGCTCCTCGCGCGCTTCATCTTTCAGCGCGTAGTCGTCTGTTAGTTCGCGATAAAATTCGTTATCTAAATCCGCAAGCGGCGCAATCGCTTCAAGCGAGCAAGGCGTCTCAAGCGCGGCAAGTGCGGTTAAAATTTCTTCAAATTTAACGATGTCGTCCGCGACCTTAATCGGCTCCCACAAGCCAGCGCCGTGATACGCAAAATACACGGGCGAGGCGTCCCCGAGGGCAAAATCCACGAAAAACGGATCGTCCATGCCGTTACGCGCGATGACCTGCCAGCTCTTGCGCCACTGTCCTGGTGCGTCGTCTGCTAGCTTCTCGCCCGTTTTGCGGCTAGCGAGCCTATATCCCTCTTGAAAACTCTCAAACTCGCCCTCGTCAGGATATAAAAACGGCAGTAAAATGCACTCTGAAACGATGCGTTTGCGGATAAAATTTCGGATCAAATTGGGGATTTGCACGGCGCGGCCTTTGGGTTAAATTTGAGCGAATTTTAGCAGCTGTCTCTTATACACATCTCCGAGCC
>CALBNA010000410.1 GCA_937896205.1 uncultured Campylobacter sp.
TGTCGCGCAGTACGAGATCATGCGTCCGCTCATCGAGGAAATCGTCGCCGGATACGGACAAAACGGGCTTGGCAGCTTTTTTTACGTGGGCGACGTAAAGCAGAGCATTTACCGCTTTCGCGGCGGCAAAAAGGAGCTTTTCGGTAAGCTGATGCGAGATTTTCCGCAGATCAAAACGCAAAATTTGGAGGTAAATTACCGTAGCAAAAAGGCGCTGGTTAGATTTACGAATGCCGTATTTGCAGGCAAGATCGAAAATTTTAAACCGCAAAGAACGCCCGAAAAAGAGGGCGAGCGAGTAAATTTGGTAGGCGAGATGCCGTATTTTGAGGCACAGGAGGACGATCTTGGCTTCGTGCGGGTAAGTAGCGGCGATGACGTGGCGGCAGAAGCGGCGCAGCAGGTTAAATTTCTGCTTGAAAAAGGGGTCTGCGAGCACGATATCACCGTGCTTTGCTGGAAAAACGACGATATAAATAAAATCGCAAATTTGCTTGACGAAGCGGGCGTAAAAAGCGTGAGCGAGGGCGTGACGGCGCTACTAGCTAGCAAAAACGCGCGCGCAGTAGTGGAGTACGCTAAATTTTGCCTATTTGACGAGCGAATTTACAAGCTAAATACCGAAGCGATCCTGGACGTAAACGCCGTAAAACTAAGCGTAAATCCGCAAAAATCGGCGCTTGAGAGCTTGCACTATCTAGCGGGCAAGCTTGGCGTGGATATGAGCGACGCGGATGTTTTGCGGTTGCTTGAACTGGCGCAACCTTATTCAAATTTGACCGAGTTTATCTATAATCTTGGTAGATTTGAAGTAAAAGCGAGCGCAAAAAGCGGCGAGGGCGTGAAAATCATGACCGTGCACAAGTCAAAGGGACTGGAGTTTGAAAACGTGATCGTGTGCGATAAAATGGGCGCAGGGCGGCATGACGGGTCAAATTTTATCGCCGAATACGACGCCGACGAGGGCTCCTGGCAGGTGCGCCACAACGTCAAAAAACAGTGCATCGACGAGGATTTTGCAAGGCTAAAAGAAAAGGCGGCGCGGCTCGAGCGTGAAGAGGATATGAACAAGCTCTACGTCGCGCTAACGCGGGCGATTGGCGGACTAATCATCGTCAAAAAAACGGGTGCAAACGGCAGAAATCCGAGCTTTTTTGCGGCGTATGAGAGTAGCGGCGAGGTTATAGAGTATCTTGATTTGGTTGATTTTAGCTTTGGCGAGCCTACGCCTAGCAAGGCGCGAAATTTGAGCGTAGCTGGCAAATTTGAGTCTATTAAACTAGCTCAAATTTCAAAGCAAATCGTAGATGAAACGCCAAAAACCGAGGGCAAAAATCAAAAGGCGATTTATTTTGGTTTGGCGCTGCACTATCTGCTCGAGATGGCTGAAAAATTTGACGAGAGCTCGCTAAAAACGGCGCAAATTTCGATGCGAAACGCGTTTTATAAATTTTTAGACGAGGGTGAGTTGGATGAAATTTACGCACGTGGGCTAAATTTGATAAATGAGCCTAAATTTAAGCAAATGACGCAGGGAAAAAGGATATTTAAAGAGCAGCCTTTGCGATATGATGGCGCATTAAAACAGCTTGACCTGCTCTGCGTTGGCGAAGCTGGAATATGCGTGATCGACTATAAAACGAGCGATAAAAACATAGATGAAAATATCGCGCAAGTGGCGGAATACAAAAGAATATTGGCTCAAATTTACCCGAATTTGAGCGTGAGGGCGGCGATATTTTACGCTTTGCGGGGTGAAATTCGAAGCATTGATATTTAAATATAGCTTAAATTAAGCTACTTATAAGGTGGTTTTGAATACAATCACGACTTAAAATTATCTAAAGGGTAAGAAAATGACGAAAATAACAAAACCAAACGAAGTGGAGCGCGAGTGGATCGTGCTTGACGCGGCAGGCAAGCGTTTTGGTAGATTGCTAACTGAGGTGGCTACGCTGCTTCGCGGTAAGCATAAACCAAATTTCACTCCGAATGTCGATTGCGGCGATTACGTTATCATAATCAATGCTTCTAAAGCCGAATTTACGGGCAATAATAAAGCCGAGCAAAAGCTTTATCACCGCCATTCGGGATATTTTGGTAGCACAAAAAGCGAGAAATTCGGCGAGCTTTTGGCTGACAAACCTGAAAAGCTGTTCAAGCTAGCCGTTCGCGGAATGCTTCCAAAAACAAAACTCGGCAGAGAGATGATAAAAAAACTAAAAGTTTACGCCGGCAGCGAGCATCCGCACACGGCTCAAATAGCTAAAAAAGAAGGAAAATAATCATGGCGAAAGTTTATGCAACCGGTAAAAGAAAAACTGCCGTAGCAAAAGTCTGGATAAAACCGGGCAGCGGTAAAATTTTAGTAAACGGACTTGATCTAAACACTTGGCTCGGCGGACACGAGGCTATCAAGCTAAAAGTGGTTCAACCTCTGCTTTTAACAAAACAAGAGGGTTCTGTAGACGTAACTGCAACTACTCTAGGCGGCGGATACTCTGCTCAGGCTGAGGCGCTAAGACACGGCATTTCAAGAGCATTGGCTCTATTCGATACCGACTTTAGAGCGACTCTAAAACCAAAAGGCCTACTAACTCGCGACTCACGCGTTGTCGAGCGTAAGAAATTCGGTAGAAGAAAAGCTAGAAGAAGCCCGCAATTCTCTAAACGCTAATAGTTTTGAGAGCAGTGCGAATTTGAGGTGCATTGATATTTGCGGTTGTTTTTCTATAAACCTGCAGATATCAAATGTTAAAACGAAATTTATAATTTTTGTGTTATCATTGAAACATACATTTCACTTGAAAGGATTTTCTATGAGAAAGATTGCTATTGCTTTAGTTGCTGCTACAGCTCTTTTTGCTGCTGATTCAGCTTACAAATATGAATTAACTCCAACCATCGGCGGAGTTCACCCTGAGGGCAACCTTGGAATGAACGATCAAGCTGCTATCGGTTTAAGACTTGGTAGAAACCTTGAGAATTTCTTCATCAACCAAGTAGAGCTAGGTTTTAGCCACGCAGATAAGGTTAGAGAGTATGGCGTAAAAGGCAAAGCTACTAGATA
>CALBNA010000411.1 GCA_937896205.1 uncultured Campylobacter sp.
GCTCGCTTTTTAACCGCTTAGCCGGCAGACGTATAGCCATCACCAGCGACGTTAGCGGTACGACGCGAGATACGAACAAAACGATTATAGAAATTTACGACAAAAGCTGCGTTTTGATCGACAGCGGCGGACTGGACGATAGTAGCGAGCTCTTTAAAAACGTCAAGGCAAAAACCCTAGCCGAAGCTAGAAGCTCGGACGCGATTATCTTTATGGTCGACGGCAAAATGATGCCTAGCGACGAGGACAAAGCCCTATACTACGCGCTTTTAAAGCTAAATTTACCCACCGCGCTCGTGATCAACAAAGTCGATAGCAAAAAAGACGAGCTGCGAAGCTACGAGTTTGCAAATTTCGGCGCAAAAACGAGCTTTGCTATCTCAGTCAGCCACAACGCGGGCATCGACGAGCTAGCAGACTGGATCTACAAACAGCTAAAAGACGAGATCCGCCCGGACGCAAGCGAAGATCTGGACGAGTTTTTAGAAAATTTCGGCGACGACGGCGAAGTGATTAGGGAGATATCGGCTCATGAGGACTACGAGCGCAAAAATATCCAAGTAGGCATCATCGGACGCGTAAACGTCGGCAAAAGCTCGCTACTAAACGCGCTAGTAAAAGAGTCGCGCGCGGTCGTGAGCGACGTAGCCGGCACGACGATAGACCCGGTAAACGAGACTTTCGTCTATGAGGATAGGATTTTTGAGTTCGTCGATACGGCTGGCATCAGAAAACGCGGCAAGATAGAAGGCATCGAAAGATACGCACTAAACCGCACCGAGTCTGCACTAGAGCTCGCCGACATCGCGCTTTTGGTGCTTGATAGCTCCGAGCCGCTAACCGAGCTTGACGAGCGTATAGCAGGCCTTGCGGCTAAATTTGAGCTCGGCGTCATCATCGTGCTAAACAAATGGGACAAAAGCGAGGAAGATTTTGATAAATTTAGCCGCGAGATCAGGGATAAATTTAAATTTCTCGCCTACGCGCCAATCATCAGCGTATCGGCTCTGGGCGGCAAAAGAGTACATAAAATTTACCCACTGATTTTAGAAGTTTACAAAAACTACACGCAAAAAATCCAAACCGCAAGGCTAAACGAAGCTATCGAAGAGGCGGTAAAAGCGCATCCTATACCGCGCGAAAAGGGCAAAAGCGTGAAAATTTACTACGCGGTGCAGTTTGGTTTCGCGCCGCCAAAAATCGCGCTCGTGATGAACCGTCCGCGCGCCCTGCACTTTAGCTACAAGCGTTATCTAACAAACAAGCTACGCGAAAAATTTGATCTATCTGGCACTCCAATCGTGCTGATACCTAAAAATCGCAGCGGTTCGGACGAGGAAAACGAGGGAAAAAGTGAGTAAAAATTTAGTTTTCATCGGCTTTATGGGCGTTGGCAAGGGCACGGTAGCAAGG
>CALBNA010000412.1 GCA_937896205.1 uncultured Campylobacter sp.
CTCTTCGTCGGCAGCGTCAGATGTGTATAAGAGACAGATTTCAAGCAAGGACGTAAAAATAGTCTGCCAAAGTTGCAATTTAAATTTGAGCGAAATGACGCAAGCGGCGGTATTGCGAAGTTAGACTAAGCACGGATGAAATTTGCGTGCGGAGCGTGTATGCAATACGTGACCGAGCAAATTTTAAATGCAACGACGTATAGTAAAGAAAAACAGCGCGGGAATTAAGGCGAAGTATTTTTCGATTTACTTTGAGCCATACCATCATAACAAGACTTTGCTACAAAAAGGCGAGACGACGATGCAAAAACATTTATAGATAACGAAATTTTAAAATTTGTATGAAAGGTGATAAGCGGCGGTATCTTGCGATGATTTTTGGGGTCTGCTTCGCAAGCTCGCAGCTGCAAGCAGAAGCGAGATAAAATTTCGGCATAGATAGAACATGTGGTTCATCGAGCCGAAATTTTATCAGCTCCACAAAACTAGCGAAGCGGCGGCATAGCCGAAGTTTATATAAAAAGCGCGCAAGAGACAACGCGTCAAGTGTTCAAGTCCGGATAATCCCACGCATTATATTCGTCAGTTAGATTATCGTTTTCAGCACCCTTGCAGCACAGCCACTCTAGCCCGCCGCACCTCTCCATCACGACCTCTTCGTCGAGCCCTGCGCTCTTAGTGCCGTTTACTCGGGCATTGACGCACGCCCAGTGGTAACGGTAGATGAGATCGAGCGCCTGCAGGATTTCATCAGTACCCCGCATTTTCACGCGCTCCGAAAAATCACCGCCGATAAAGGTGTCCATCACAAATTTGCAGTCGCAGATCTCGTTTGGGAAATTTAGCTCCTCTACGAGACCCATGGCCCACATCAGCGCCCACAGCGACTCATATTTCCAGCCCATATTTACGGCCTCGTCGTAGCTCGCTTCGCCCTCTATGACGCGGCGCTCCATGCGCGTTAGCTTATCTAGGCATCCAAAGCGATTATCTAAAAAATCCTTCGTACCCTGCTTGTCTTCATCTGTTAGCTCGCCGTTATCTCTGATCGTGCAAGCGCACATTATCGCGGCAAACGAGCAGATCGCACGGGCGATAACCTCGTCCTTTTCGCGCGGCGCGACCTCGCCCGTCTCGTATCGTAGCGGCAAATGGTCTATAAAAGGCACGCCCTGCGATTTTAAAATTTCGATGCTTATATCCTTGCGCTCCTGCGCGGTCTTGCCGATCTTTGCGGCGTTTGCGCTATTTTTGCCGCCTTTTTTGAAAAAATCGAAAAATGCCATATTTTCTCCTTTAAATTTAGGGTTGCATTTTACCTGATCTCCGCTTATAGCAGCATTTTACGCGGATACGGTTTGCTAAATTTAACGAGCAAGTAAACGGATAAAATTGATTTGGTATAGATTGAAAAGTAAAGTAAATTTGTAACAAAATAGTAAAAAGTAGAGATGAGAAAAACGGTCGCGAGCGGCGAGTCGCCTAAAAATATAAATAGGCGCACCGCTCGCTAAAATCTGCAAATTTTACTTAGCTGAGCAGCTTTTGCAGCACTCCAAAAGCCTGCGCGCCGCATTTGAGGCTACGATTAGTCCCGCAGCAGACATTATTATATCTTTTAGCACTAGTCGTCCAGCGCCCGATAGGTACGGAAATCCGTGATTAGGACTTTCAGTGATGCCAAGTGCTGGATTGCCTAGATTTGGCACCCAAGTCTCAGGCGTCGTTATCAAAAAGCTAAGCGTTACGATAGACATACCAAACGTCAGCAGCCCGCCGATAAGCCCTAGTTTAGGGAACCAAATGCCAAGCAGCACGAGCGTGCCGATAGTGCAGATCATCGCGCCGATCAGGTACGAAACCGCATAAGTTCCGTTTTGTTTGTGCCACTCGATATTTTTAGGCACAACTAGGCCTTCCGGGTTTTTGTGTAGGTTGTACTCGGCGACCATTTTGCCCTTGCCGTTATCTACGATATCTTTTTTGCTATACATGTAGCTAAAAAACGGGCTGTTGGTTACAAACGGCACGATGCCGTCGGCCTCGTATTGCACGACTTTGAGTCCGCCTATCCACGCCATCACGATAAAAATCGCGACGCTAACGTAGTTTACGAAATATTTTTGCGAGCCTGCTAAGACTTGTAAAAATTTTTGCATTAAGTTCCTTTAGGGTGATTTTTATAATTTTAATTAGACTGTATGTTTAAGGCTAGATAAAATTATAACGGGATTATATATAAATCATATAAAATTCGGCTTAAAAAGATAAGCATTATCATAAATGAAAACTTTAATTACATTTTAGTTTAAGTAAGATTTTAATTTCATAACATCTTTATCCGCAAACAGCTGCCAAAACACGCTAAAGACTATTTGGTAGATTTGGCTGGTATATGTGAGTGGATTAATAGCAAAACTTGCGTTAAATTTAAGACTTGATCTCTATCTGCCAAAACCAAAACTAGCTCGTTTTAGCTTAAATTTTGACGCCAAGCCGAATGTGAAATTTGATTTTACGAACCTTGCAAAATGTTTACAGCAACGTATCTAAGCCGCTATAAATAAAAATCAGGCAAAACAAAATTTACGAGAAATTTATCGGATCCATATCGACGTCAAAGCCGTGCGAGGCGCAGATACGAGCGGCTTTTATGAGCGGAGCGTGCGAGGCGCAGCGCAGTAAAATCTCAAAACGGTATTTGCCGCCAAGTATTTCGATCGCGCACTTGCCGTGTCCGACGATCTCTAGCGAAGATTCGGCAATGCATAAATTTTCAAGCTCGGCTACGCAAATTTCAAGCCTTTGCTTTGCCGCCTGCTCGCTTTTTTCAGAAACGATAACTCGTAAAAGCCTAGCAAACGGCGGATATATCGGCTCGCGCGCCCCGATCTCCTCATCCAAAAACGCATCGTAATCTGCGATAAAATTTTCAAAAAATTCCCGCTGCCTGCTCTGCACGACCACGCGCCCCTCACCCGAGCGTCCTGCCCTACCCGCCACCTGCATCGCCAGCGCCAACGTCCGCTCGCGAGCGCGAAAATCAGGGAAACTTAATAGCTCATCAGCGCCCATGATGACTGCAAGATCCACGTTGTGGTAGTCGTGCCCCTTGCTTAACATCTGTGTACCGACTAGCACGTCTATCTCGCCCGCGTTAAAGGCTTTTAGCGTCTTTTCGAGCTTGTTTTGCGTCGTGATCTCGTCGCGGTCGAATTTCTCGATCCTAGCCGCTGGAAACGCCAAGCGTAAGGCCTCCGTCAGCTCATCCGTGCCGATTTTTTTCGCCTCGATCATCTCGCTGCCGCACTTATCGCACGCACACGTCGCAGACGCCATAAAGCCGCAGTACTGGCACTTTAGCACGTTTCGCTTCTTATAAAAGCTCATTCCAACGCTGCAAAACGGGCACTTTATCGTACTACCGCACTCGCGGCATGAAAGATAGCGGAAATTTGCACGCGTGGGCAAAAAGATAACCGCCTGCTTGCCGCCCGCAAAACTAGCCGTAAGCTCGTCTAGGATCACGTCGCCGAGTCCCGTCTCACTCTCGTCGTAGATAAATTTTTTCTCGCTTTTAAAAAACGTTCCTCTCAGCCTAAAATGGGGCTGCTTTTTGAAGCTCACGACGCTCGGAGTAGCCGAGCCAAGCACGACTTTGACGTCAAATTTGCTCGCTAAAAATAGCGCGAGGTCGCGGGCGTTATAGTGCGGATTTTGCGCAGATTTGTAGCTGTCGTCGTGCTCCTCGTCGACGATAATAAGCCCAAGTTCGGTAAAGGGCAAAAACAGCGCCGATCGCGCGCCTGTGATC
>CALBNA010000413.1 GCA_937896205.1 uncultured Campylobacter sp.
ATTTATAAATTTAAAGAAATTTTACGATGACTTCAGACTTGATTACGACTACAGAATTTACATTGAAAAGTGCTCATTTTTCTCGCCTGCACCGCTTGAAAAGCGCATAAAGCTAACCGAAACGATGTGCCTGGGGTATTATTAAACCGCGTAAATTTAGGCTTTTTGGCTTGCAAATTTAGCTAAATTCGGCCGTAAAACCCGGCTCAAATTTAATCCGCGCCGAATAAAACCGGATTTTAATCAAAATCTACTGCGCCGCGCGGAAAAAATCGATAAATTTAAGGCTAAATTTATCGAGTTTCCTATTTTATTGCGTTTTGCTTATCTTCTTCGGTTACGGACGTGAGTTTAGAAAGACGCCTACCGAGAAAGTTTTTCGCATCATCCACGATAGAGTAGACCGTCGGCACGAAAACAAGGCTAAGCAGCGTAGAAACGGCCAGCCCGCAAATCACGGCTACCGACATCGTCGCGCGAAACTCGGCCCCTGAGCCACTAGCAAACACCGCGGGCACCATGCCGGCGATCATAGCTATCGTAGTCATCACGATAGGTCGCGCTCTCTCGGAACCCGAGCTTAGCAAAGCCTGCCTGACGCCGCTTCCGCGCAAGCGCTTTTCGACAACGAAATCAACGAGCAAAATAGAGTTTTTGCCCACGATAGCCATGAGCATCAAGATACCGATGACGGCGGACAGATCAAGCGCGCCGCCGTAAAGTAGCAACCCGCCCGCCGCGCCGCCGATAGAAAGCGGAAGCGCGATAAATATCGTAGCAGGCTGCAAAAAGTCGCGGAAAAGCACGATCAAAACCAACAAAAACATAGTCACGCCAAAGCCAAGCGCGATACTAAACTGCTCAAACATCTCGCTCATATACTCACTATCGCCGTACTCGGGCGAGGAGATGCCTTTTGGCAAATTTTGCATCGCGGGCAAGGCATGAATTTGCCCCAAAACTTCGCCTATGGTAAATCCAGGTTGCAAATCGGCCTCGACAGCGATCTTACGACGTTTATCAAACCTCTCTATGCTAGCCGCACCCTGCGAATACGAAACTTCTGCCACGCTAGAGAGCGGCACGGCCGTTCCTGTCGCGCTTTGGACGTAAATTTTACGCAAAACTTCAAGATCGTTTCTAGCGCTCTCCTCTAGGCTAACGCGGATAGGTACTTGACGGTCCGGCAGGTCAAATTTTGCCGACGCCGCGTCCGTGTCGCCTACGGTAGCGATACGCAGAGCCTCGGCTACGGTTTGATGGCTCACGCCTAGCCTTGCGGCCTCTTTTTTGATTAAATTTACGCGGATTTCGGGCTTTTGCAGCGGTTCGTTTACTTGAGCGTTTTTCACGCCCGCAACTCCGCTCATTTGGGATTTTATTAGCGACGCCGTTTGCGATAGCGCGTCCGCGTCCTCGCCCGCTAGGATGACCGAGATATCGCGCGCTGCCATCTCGTTAGCGAAGGCAAATCTCATATCGCTAAATTTAGCCAGCTCCGCCCGCAGTTCGTTTTCAAACTCCTTTTGCGTAACGTCGCGCTGCTTGTGCGGTTTTAGCGTGATTAGCAGCTCGCCCTTGTGCGTTTCGCCGCCGCCTCCGGCTATAGCAAAAACGGACTGCACGGCCGGGTTTTGCTTAACGACGCGGGTTAAATTTAGCAGCCTCTCATCGGTTTGCTCTAGCGTAGAACCGGGAGCTAGCGTGATATTTACGCTGCTTCTGCCCGAGTCGCTTTGAGGCAAAAATCCCGTCGGTAAAAGCGGAATTAACGCAAAAGAGCCAAGCAGTAGCAAAAAGCCGATAAAAAGCGTAAATTTACGGTGATCTAGCGTGAAATTTAGCAAATTTAGATAGGCAGCCTTTAGTTTGCCCGCTTCGCGCTCCTCTTTGGCCTCGGGCTTTAGGATATAAGCCGCTAGTAGCGGAGTGGCTAAGCGCGCTACTAAAAGAGAAGCCAAAACCGCCGCCGCGACGGTTATGCCAAACTGCCTAAAGTACTGCCCGATGCCCCCGCCGATAAAGCTAACGGGCAAAAATATCGCCACTATCGTTAGCGTAATGGCAACCACCGCAAAGCCGATATCATCAGACGCGTCTATGGCGGCTTGGTACGGGCGCTTGCCTAGGGCTAGGTGCTTTTTGATATTTTCTATCTCCACGATCGCATCGTCTACGAGTATGCCGATAACTAGCATTAAAGCTAGCAGCGTGATACCGTTTAGCGTGTAGTCCAGCAGATAAAGCGCCGCAAACGTCGGCAAGATCGAAAGAGGCAGCGATACGGCAGCCACCAGAGTCGCTCTCGCGTCTCGCAAGAAAATAAATACCACAAGCACCGTTAGTATCGCACCCTCCGCCAGCATCCAGATCGTTTGGTCGTAGCTTTGCTTAGTCTCATCTGCCGAGGTGTATATCTCGTCTATCTTTACTTCCGCATGCTCTGCGGTAAATTTAGCCAGCTCCTCCTTGATCTTTTGCATCAAGACCGTGTCGCTGGCGGCTTTTGAGCGCGAGACGCTAAATCCCGCCGTCTCCAGCCCGTCCATCCTAGAGCGCGACCTAGCCTCGGCGTGCGAGTCCTCTACGCGAGCGATATCGCCCAGACAGACGCTACCGCCGCCCTCTAGTCGTATGGGGGTGTCTGCTAGCTCCTCGATACTCTTTGCGCCGCCCGTTACGCGCATGCTGTTTTCCGCACCGTCTAAAACGGTCCTGCCCGCGGGCAAATCGGCGTTATTTTGCGCGAGCTGCTTGTTAATATAAGCCGCGTCTATCTTTAGAGAGCTAAGCGCGGCGGGGTCTAAAAGCACCCTAATCTCGCGCGTAACGCCGCCTAGGCGCTTTACTTGTTGCACGCCCGGGATCGCTAGCAGCCGCCTTTTTATCTCGTTATCTATCAGGCGCGATATCTCGCTTTGGTCTAAATTTACGCTTCCTACCGAATAAAACGCCAGCGCGCCGCCCTCGACGTCCACGCGCTCTACCAGCGGCGTATCGATGCCGGCGGGTAGTTCGTCTCTGATCTGCGAGATAGCGTTTCGCACGTCGTTTACGGCTCGATCGACGTCCGTCTCGATGGCAAACTCCACCGTCGTAGCCGAACTACCCTCAGAGATCGTAGAGCTAACGTGCCTCACGTCCGCCAGTCCGCTCACGGCGTCCTCGATGCGCCTAGTAGTCGAGCTATCTAGCTGCGTAGGCGATGCGCCCGCCTGCGTGACCGTGATGCTAACGATAGGGAAATTTACGTTTGGGTTTGCGTTTATCGGTAGGCGCAGAAACGACGCTATGCCGCCTAAGCTAAGCGCGATAAAAAGCACGATAATAGGGATAGGATGACGGATCGCCCAAGACGAAATTTTCACTCCGCGCCCCTTTGCGCCGCTTCGCCGTCGTTTACAAGCGCGGCGGCTTTTAGCGCGACCTCATCGTCCTTGCTGACACCTGAAATCACCTGAACTAGCCCGTTTGTTCTAAGTCCGGTTTGGATTTTTCGTTTCTGCGCCTTGCCGTCTTTTATTAGCGTCGCAAACGCGCCCTCGTCCGTAAACGAAACCGCCTGTGCGGGCAGCGCTAACGCGCTAAATTCGGGCAGATCGATGACGACTTTAGCATATGAACCGATAAATTTCGCCTCGCCGTCTAGCGAAATTTTGACCTTGCCTAGGCGTGAGCTTGTATCCACGCTCACGGGCACTAGCCGCACTTTGCCTTTCACAGCCTCTTTTACGCCGTAAATTTGAGCCGTCGCGCCCATACCGACTTTTATCTGCGCTAGCTCGGCTGCGTCCGCGTCCGCAGATAGCTCGA
>CALBNA010000414.1 GCA_937896205.1 uncultured Campylobacter sp.
ACTGCACGTTAGAGGTGGCGACATAGCTTTGCTGACGCAAAGCGTCGCAAGTTTAAATTTAGCATTTTCAGGGTATGGGTCTCGGCGAGTAAAATTTGTAAATTTGACTTCAAATTTGAGCGTAAAACGATAAGGCGAAGTATTTTTCCTTTAGACGAGGCGGAAACGACGAAGGCAAGGGAGCGGACTAGTCGTCCGTGACCGAAGCCGACCGAGTTTCCAACGAAGTATAAAGGAAAAAGACAAGCCGCTAAAAAGGAGAAAATTTTGATTTTATTGATAGACAATTACGACAGCTTCGTTTTCAACGTAGAACAGTATCTACGCGAACTAACCGACGAAGAAGTGCGCTGCGTGCGCAACGACAAGATCACTCTGGATGAAATCCGCAGGCTAAATCCGAGCAAAATCGTGCTAAGCCCGGGACCGAAACACCCGCAAGATAGCGGCATTTGCCTAGAGATTTTAAAAAGCGACATCACCGCGCCGATCCTTGGCATCTGCCTCGGACATCAGGCGATCGGGCTCGTTTACGGCGCCAAAATCAAACGCCTAGAAAGGCCCTATCACGGCAAAACTTCGCTCATAAAAGTTAGCCGCAAAGAGCCGTTATTTACGGGACTGCCCGATGAATTTGAGGTCATGCGCTACCACTCGCTTTACGTGGACGAGCTACCGTCAAATTTGCAGGCTACTGCAATGAGCGAGGACGGTATAGTGATGGCGCTTAGCGCGAAAGATAGGCCGATTTTTGGTATCCAGTTTCACCCCGAGAGTTACTTCACGCAGTACGGCAAAAAAATCATCGAAAATTTCATAAACTACGAAGCCGCGCCTGCGGCAGAGGTCGCCAAAGAGCCCAAAGAGCCCAAAATCCGCCCACTCAAGCCGTTTCTAATCAAGCTGCAAGAAAACGAGCGGCTAGACGACCGCGACTTTGAGCAAATTTGCGAAATCATTGCAAGTAAAGAGTACGAGATCACGCAGCTAGCGGCACTTTTGGTGCTAATCAGCGAAAAAAGCCTCTATCCGCAAAGCCTAGCAAGCCTCGCCAAAAATATCCTAAAATACTCGCAGACCTACCGCGATCCATCGCCGATGATCGACCTTTGCGGCACGGGTGGCGACGGCTTTAAGACGATAAATATATCAACCACCGTCGCGTTTATCTTAGCGAGCCTTGGCGTCAAGGTCGCAAAGCACGGCAATAAGGCCGTTTCTAGCAAATCAGGTAGCTCAGACGTGCTGGAAATTCTGGGCGTTCATAGCTCAAATTCGCTCCTGCGACAGCGCGAGCTGCTAAACGATAAAAATTTGGCCTTTTTCCACGCGCCGTTTTTCCATCCGCTAGTGGGCGAGGTGCGCGAAGTGCGTCAGCGCCTGGGCATCCGCACGGTTTTTAACATACTTGGCCCGCTGCTAAATCCAAATTTGGCGCTCAAAAATCAGCTAGTAGGCGTCTATCATAAGCCGGTTTTACGCCTCTACGCCGAGACGCTGCAGCTGCTGGGACGCGAGCGAGCGCTGGTAGTTCGCGGCGAGGACGGGCTAGACGAGATCAGTCTATGCGACGAAACGCGCGTCGTGGAGCTACGAGGCGGCCAGATCAGCGAGTACAGCATCACGCCCGAACAGTTTGGCTTCAGACGGGCATTTCACAGCGAGATCGAGGGCGGCACGCCGGAGCAAAACGCTGAAATTTTAAAGCAAATTTTAAAAGGTGAGATTAGCGGACCGAAATTTGACATAGTCGTGCTAAACGCGATGTTTGCCCTCTATGCCGCTGGCGTCGCGGATAGCCCGGCGCAGGCCAAAGAGCTCATCCTAGACGCCATAAAAAGCGGCAAAGTTTATCGCTATTTCGAGGACTACGTACGAGGCGAAGCGTGACGCTAGTTAAAATTTGCGGCATCAAAACGCCTGCGGAGGCGTGCGACGTGGCGAGTTTGGACATTGATTTTTTAGGCGCGATATTTGCCAAAAGCAAACGTCAAGTGAGCGTACAGACGGCGCGCGAGATAGCGGATATCGCGCATACGGCCGGTAAAAAATGCGTCGGCGTTTTTGCCGGGCAAAGCGACTGCGAGATAATGGAAATCTGCGAATTTGCCGCTCTTGACGTCGCGCAGATCCACGGCGAGGTTAGCTCAAATTTGTACGCAAATTTAAAGGCGATGGGGCTAGAGGTTTGGCGCGTCTATAGCGTGCTAGATGCGCTTCCCGCCGTCGATACCACGCTTTGCGATATGCCGCTTTTTGACTGCAAAGGCGAAAATGCCGGCGGCAACGGTATTAGCTTTGATTGGGAGATTTTGCGGGGGGTCAAATTTGACTTTGGCATGGCAGGCGGCATCGGCGAGCATAACGCGCGCGAAGCAGTCAAATTTAACCCGCGAGTACTCGATCTAAACTCAAAAGTCGAGGATGAAAACGGTATAAAATCGGCCGAAAAAATAAAGAAAATTTTAGAGTTAATAAAGGCGTAAATTTGTTTGCGGCGAAGGCAAATTTTACGCCTTTGCCGCCTTGCCTAAATAAAATATGGCATGTTTTTAAATTTCCCGTTTCCCTCACAGACCGATTAACGAGGCCTATCCGCGTCCCAAATAAGCCTAATAAAAACTTAAAATGCTAAAATAGAACGAAAATTTAAAGGATACCGATGAACACCAAAGCATATTTCGGCAAATTCGGCGGGCAGTTCGTGCCAGAAACCGTGATGTTCGCGCTAGACGAACTCGAGGCCGCGTACGAGAGTATCGCAAAAACGGCTGAATTTAAAGCCGAACTAGACGACCTACTAAAAAACTACGTCGGACGCCCGAGCCCGCTATATCACGCAAAACGCCTAAGCGAGCACTACGGGCATGAAATTTACCTCAAGCGCGAGGATCTAAACCACACGGGCGCGCACAAGATAAATAACGCCCTAGCTCAGGCATTGCTTGCCAAAAAAATGGGCAAAAAGAAGGTCTTAGCCGAGACGGGCGCCGGTCAGCACGGCGTGGCGACTGCGACGGCGGCGGCATTGCTCGGCCTTGAGTGCGACGTGTATATGGGTGCGACGGACGTCGAGCGTCAGCAGCTAAACGCGTTTCGCATGCAGCTTTTAGGCGCCAGAGTCGTGAGCGTAGAAGATGGCCTAAAAACGCTAAAAGAGGCCACTACCGCAGCGATCCAAGCGTGGGTAAACGAAATAGAAAGCGCATTTTACGTCATCGGCTCTGCGGTCGGCCCGCACCCGTATCCTAGGATCGTGCGCGACTTCCAGAGTATCATCGGCCGCGAGACTAAGGCTCAGCTAAAAGAGTACGGCGTACATCCAGACTACGTCATCGCCTGCGTCGGCGGCGGTAGCAACGCCATCGGTATCTTTAGCGCATTTTTGGACGACGCGGACGTAAATTTGATCGGAGTCGAGGCTGCAGGTCTAGGCGCACACACGCCGTATCACGCCGCAACGCTAACCAAGGGCCGCACAGGCATCATCCACGGCATGAAAACGATCGTGCTTCAAGACGAATACGGCATGATCGAGCCCGTACATAGTATCTCTGCGGGGCTTGATTACCCAGGCGTGGGTCCCGAGCACGCGCACCTGCACGAGAGTAAGCGAGCCGCCTACTACGGCGTCACCGACGACGAGTGCATAAACGCGCTATATCTAACCAGCCGACTAGAGGGCATTATCCCGGCGATCGAGAGTTCGCACGCGCTAGCGTATCTAGAAAAGCTCTGCCCGAATTTGACGAAAAAAAGCGTCATCGTCGTAAACGTATCCGGACGCGGCGACAAGGACATAAACACCGTGATGAGCTACGAGAAAGGAAAAATTTATGGCTAAGGTAAAAGACGCGTTCGCGGGCAAAAAAGCAAACATCGGCTACGTCGTGGCGGGATATCCTAGCCTCAAAGCGACGAAGGAATTGTTACTAAATTTAGACGGCAGCTGCCTAGATCTACTTGAGCTTGGCATCCCCTACTCCGATCCGCTCGCAGACGGCAAGCTCATCGCACAGGCTAGCTTTGAAACCGCCGCAAAGGGCGTAAACACAGGCGCGATATTTGCCATGCTAGAGGAGTGCAAAGGCAAGATAAATAAACCGGTCGTATTTCTCGTGTATTTTAATATCGTGTTTGCCTACGGCGTACAGAGATTTATCGCTCGTTCAAAAGAGGTCGGTATCGCGGGCTTCATCATCCCCGATCTGCCGTTTGAGGAGAGCGAGGAGGTAGCTGGGCTGTGCGCTAAATTTGACCTTGATCTCATACCGCTAATCAGCGTCACTTCGCAAAACCGCGCAGATAAAATTTTAAAATTCGGCTCAGGATTTGTCTATGCTCTGGGCGCTATCGGCGTGAGCGGGTCGCAGCGAGCTAGCGAGGAGAGACTAAAAGCGCTAGTAGAGGGTCTAAAAAAAAGAAGCGAGCTGCCTGTCGCGGTAGGCTTTGGCGTGAAAAACAAAAACGACGCCGACGAGGTAAAAACCTACGCCGACGGCGCAATAATCGGCACCGAGATAGTAAAGCTCACGGCCAAATTTGAGGGCGAAGAGCTGATAAAGCAAATCAATAAACTTTTTTAAATTTAGCCGCGTTTGCGTTAAATTTAAGTATAATCAAAAAATTTCGTTTAAAGGACGGCGCGATGATGGATGTTGCGGAGCTTGGGATCAAGCATCTGTGCGAGGATACTCTGGGCTACAAAGTAGAGAGCGCAAAGAGCGCGGAAGGCGAATTTTACGGCTCGAGCTTACCGATTTTTAAGGGCAAAGAGGAGTTTCATTTTTATCTTTATTTTAAAAAAGATACGCTAAATCGCTTTGCTAGCGTGCTTCTTGGCGTCGATAAACTGGACGAGGACGAGCTAAGCGACATCTGCAAAGAGGTGGCAAATCTCACGATCGGCTACGCTAAAAATCTACTAAACGAACGCGAAGCAAACGCCTATAAACTAGGCACTCCGGAGTATCTAGGCAGGACGAGCTTTCACGTCAAACTAGATGACAAACGCGTCTATAAGATCAAAAATAGAACATTTCAAGTAGGGTACAAAAAAGCATGAGCGAAGAACTACAAGAGATAAATGCCGTAGAAACGGCGTTGCAAGGGGTTCAGGAGATGTTGCAAGAGCGCGGCGGGCTTTTTAAAAGCTACGACGAGCTGATGGATATCGGAGTGGATTTTATCTCGGAGTTAGGCACGACGACGATTAGCGTAAAACAGCTCTTAAAGCTTGAAGTGGGCTCGGTAATCGATCTAGAAAAGCCTGCCGGCGAGAGCGTGGAGCTTTTTATAAACAACCGAATTTTCGGCAAGGGCGAAGTAATGGTCTACGAAAAAAACCTCGCCATCAGGATAAATGAAATCCTCGACTCAAAATCCGTCATCCAGTACTTTAAACGAGAGCAACTATGAGGGTTTTTGCCGGGCTTTTGCTATTTTTCGTAGCGCTTTGGGGTTCAAATTTATCCACATATAACGTCTACGAGCGCAGCGACCGCGTCGATATTATGCTTAGTTTTGACGCGCCTTATAGCGGAGCGATCCTGCAAGAGCGCAAAGACGGCGCGATAACTCTACTCTTTAAAGACCTACAAAACGATCAAAATATCGAAAAAAGCGTAAATTCAAGCATACTGCAAGAGCTTTTGTTTGAGCCTAGGGGCCAAAATTTAGCCCTCGTGATAAAAAGCGACGCTCAGGTGGCCGTTAGCGCGTCAAAAACCACCGACGGCTTTGGCCTGCGCATACGCGTGACGCCTGAAAATGCAGCGAACTCAGCCGCCGCAACTGCGCTCTCGCCGCAAGAAACTAGAGAAAATATAACCGAAGCAACGAATTTATCCGGCGATCAAAACACATCAAATTTGACCGCGTCTGCTCAAGGTGCCGGCTTAAATTTAGGTGCACAAAGCGGTGACGTAAATTTCATGACGCAGGGCATGAGCGATATGATTGATTATAGATATTACTCGGTTTTAGGCGTTTTGGCGCTGCTTTTGGTCATACTTTTATTCGTCAAGGCAAAGCTAAAAAATAAGCAAAAAACGATAAAAACAAAGCGCGAAAACGGCTGGTTTGAAAAGGTAAAAAGCGACGAAAGCGTGGAGATAATCTACGAAAAACCGCTTGATGATACGAACAAAGTCGTTCTTTTTCAGCACCTTGACAGACGCTACCTCGTGCTAACGGGCACGTCAAACGTGCTTTTGGATAAATTCGGCGAAGAAAAGATGACGAGCGAGCAGGATTTCCAGAGCTTTTTTGAAGAAAATCAAAAAAAGCTAAACGCCTACATCGAAAACCGCCAAACACTGGACGCATACAAGGACAAGGCAAGTATAGACTAAAATTCGGAGATAAATTTGTCCAAAAACGATTTGGAAATTTTAAAAGAATTTATAAATGATAAAGAGGCTCAAGAAAAAATTAACGCTATCAAAAATAGCGTAATGGACTTTAATATCTTTGAAATTACGGGCCTTGGCAATCAAGAAATAAAACACTCAAATACCTTAGTTTGGCTCTCTGTCTCTTATACACATCTGACGCTGCCGACGA
>CALBNA010000415.1 GCA_937896205.1 uncultured Campylobacter sp.
AGCAAACGGGAAGCTCTTGCGCGTGGCTAGGATTTTGCATTTTGGATTTACGCTTTTGGCCGCCTCGTTCATCGCTCTTGCGTAGGTGGCGATCCGGCAGGCGTACTCTAGGCAAATTTGCGCTAGTTTCCAGGCTTTATGCACATTATCGTAACTGCCGCTGATTTTTACGATCGGTTGTTTTGCGGCCGCAACGGCGGAGTTTGGGACGCAAATTTGCGCCTCGCAGTCTAGCAAACGAGCGATACCGGCCGCTACGTCTACGCAGCTAACCGTCACGTCCTCGCGCGGCAGTATGGTTAAAACGGCGTTTTTGCGGATGCCTTGAAGCGAAGTCGTGAGATCAAAGTAGGGCAGATCCTCGCCGATATAGGCTAAAATTTCTGCGTCATTTATCTTGATCATCGCTTGCTAGCCTCTTTGCTTCGGCGTTTTTCTTATTTGCGTTTACGATCATATTTCTAAAAATGCCGTTTTCGTAGAGTCCAGCGTGATATAGCGAAAAGCCCACGAATGCGATGCCTGCGATCGTATGTAGTTTCTCGCAGCGGCTTTTGTTTCTGCCTTTAAGCCCTAGCGCCGTTAGGCAAACTGTGGCTAGGGTGACGCTCATGCCGATTTTTGCGACTTTTCTATGGGTTTGTAAATTTAAAAGTTGTCCGTTTATGTTCATTTTTTTCTCCAGCAAGTTGTGTTTGCGATGCCTATGCTCTCAGGGTCAAATTCCGGATTTAGCCCCGCTTTTCTTTGCGATTCGTAGTCTTTTAGGGCTTTTATCATGACTTTTGATAGCATAAAGATCGCCGCGATATTTATCGTAGCCATCGCCGCCATCGTGATATCGGCGATATTCCAAGCGATAGTTAGGTTCATCTGCGCTCCGACGAATATCATCGCGACCGCCGTTAGCTTAAAGGCTATGGCGACCTTGTGGTTTTTGGTAAGGTATTTGATATTTGCCTGCGCGTAGTAGTAGTTGCCGATCAGCGACGTGATGGCAAAAAGCACCACCGCAAGCGTCGTAAAGTGAAGTCCGATCTCGCCGTAGTACTCGCGCATCGCGGCCTGCACCAAAGGAAGCGCGGTGAGCAGCTCGCCGCCGGCACCCGTTTGCTTTGTGATATAGGCCTGCGAGAAAAGCACTATCATGCCGGAAGCCACGCAGATCGTCATATCTATAAAAACCGCCATCACCTGCACGAGTCCTTGCTTTACAGGGTGGCTAGTGTGAGCCGCGGCGGCCGCGTTTGGCGCAGAACCCATGCCGGCTTCGTTTGAAAACAGGCCGCGCTTGATACCGTAGACGATCACGCTGCCCGCAAATCCGCCGAATATCGCCTTAAAATCAAAGGCGCTTTTCATGATCATATCAAAGACGGCCGGAAGCTTGTCTAAATTTAAGCAGATCGCGATAAAGGCTAGCAGGATATAGGCAAGCGCCATAAAAGGCACGATGTAGGAGCTAACTTTGCCGATGACGTGGCTCTTGCTAAAAAACATCACCGCCGCAAATGCCGTTAGGATGAGGCCAATACCCACGGGTAAGCCGCTATCGCTAAAGCTCGTAGCGCTTGCGCTTTGGTCGTAGTAAATTTGAAAAGCGGAGGTCATGGTGTAGCTTTGTAGGCCGTTAAATCCATATGCGTACGTGATGATAAGGATAACGGCAAAAAGCGTAGCTAGCCATTTAATGCCTAGTCCGTTTTTGATGTAGTATGCCGGGCCGCCTTTAAAGCCGAATACGTCTTTGGTCTTGTAAATTTGAGCTAGCGTACTCTCGGCAAATGCCGAAGCTGCGCCCAAAAACGCCATGAGGCACATCCAAAATAGCGCACCCGGACCGCCGGCTACGATAGCAGCGGAGATGCCGGCGATATTTCCGATGCCCACGCGCGAGGCGGTGGAGATCATAAGCGCTTGAAAGGGCGTGAGGTGGTGCTTGTTGTATTTATCCTTTTTCTCGACTAGGACCTTGCAAGCCTCGAAAAACATCCTAAACTGCACGAACCTCGTAATATAGCTAAAATAAATACCGGTAAGAACGAGCACGATGACCAAAAAATAGCCGTATAAAAAGTCGTTGGCTAGCGACATCTCGTCGTTCATAAATTTTAAAATTTTATCTATCAACCGTCATTCCTTCAAATTTACTTCGCGCCTATCTTGACGCCTTTCATCGAATTTGCCAATAGTCCGATCGTCGTACCGTTGTGCAAAACGGCCGTGGCGATAGGGTTAAAGAGACCAAACGTAGCACCCGCTAGGATGAGTGAGTTTATACCGACGGTGGCGTTAAAATTCGTATTTATCAACCTCATAGTTTTGTTCGCGACGTCTTTTGCGACGGCGACTGAGCCGATGTCGTCTTTTAGTAGGCTTATGTCGGCGGTGGCTTTTGCTATATCGGCGCCCTTTTGCATGCTGATGCCTACGTGCGCCTTGGTGAGGCTTGGCGCGTCGTTGATACCGTCTCCGACGAAGGCTACTTTTTTACCCTCGGCTTTTAGCTGCTCGATGATGCCTGCTTTATCGGTAGGTAGGCAGTTTGCGTAGACTCTATCGATACCTAGCTCGCTTGCTACCTGATCGGCTTTAGACTGCACGTCGCCAGTTAGCATTATCAGCTCTTTTACGCCTAGTTTTCGTAGCTTTGCTAGCGTTTGCGCCGCGTTTTCTCGCATGGTGTCGCGCATGGCGATGACGCCTAAGAGCTCTTTGTCGTAGCCTACGTAAAGTAGCGTGAGTCCGCTGTCTACTTCGCTTTTTATGATTTCTTCGTGTTTGCTAAATGAAATTTGCTCGTCGTCCTCTAAAAAATGCCGCGAGCCGATCACGACCTCTTTGCCGCCTACGTATGTTTTGACTCCGTGAGCAACGATAAACTCGACCTCGTCGTGGTGGATGTGGTGAAAGCCTATCTCGCGCGCGGCCTTTACGATAGCCTCGGCTACCGGGTGGAAGTAGTGCTCCTCAGCGCTTGCGGTCAAATTTAAGAGCTGCGCTTCGGTAAATTCCTTTTTAAACGAGTGAACCTTGACGACGCTTAGGCTGCCGTGCGTTAGCGTACCTGTTTTATCAAAGACGAAAGTATCGGCGCTCGCTAGCGCTTCGATAGCTTTGGCGCCTTTTATCAGTACGCCGTTGCGACCCGCTTTTGAGATGCTTGATTTAAAGGCGACGGGCGTGGCTAGCTTTAGCGCGCAGGAGTAGTCCGCCTGCAAGACGCTAGCTACGCGGGTCATATCGCGGCTAAGTAGATACGAAACGCCGGCTAGACTTAGCGTTACTGGCACTAGCTTGTCAGCCAGCTTCGTGGCTTTTAGTCCGACGGCCGATTTTTCGTTTAGTGAGCTTTGGATGTAGGATTTTATCCTCGCAGTCGCGCTCTCGGCGGCTATGCTCTCGGCCCAGATTTTTATACGTCCGTCCTCGACGACCGTTCCGCTCATCACGCGGTCGCCGCGCTCTTTTTTGACGGGTTCTGCCTCACCCGTCATCGAGACTTGATTTACGCTTGCGGTGCCTTCCACGATATAGCCGTCGATGCCGATGCTCTCGCCCGTGCCGACGACTACGATGTCGCCTATTTTAACGTCTACGGTCGCGATTTTTTTGAGGGATTTTTTGCCGTGATCATTTATCTCGATCCAGACTTCTTCGATGTTTGGGCGAGCTAGCTCTTTGATGAGGTCGTCGCTGCGGTGTACGGCGCTTTCTTCCATGTATTCGCCGATGGTTAGCATGAGATTTGTGCTATTTGCCGCTAAAAAGTCGCGCCTAGCCAGGCTCACGCCCACTGCGGTGGCTTCGAGTACTTTTGAGGTTATGCCTTCGTTTACGGCTTCGCTTGCGCCTTCTTTTAGTAGCGGAGCTGCGGCTATCAGGCTAGCCATAGCTTTTACTCCGTCGTTGTTTATAAGAGGCGTGATGGCTAGAGCCGTTGCTGCCTTATAAATCTCAGCCTTGCTCGGGCTATTTTTGCGCTTGTTAAAATTTGCGATCGGCAAATTTTCGATGAACTCTTTGATTTCGTTTAAATTTGAGTCAAAGCCGACGATGATACTTTTTGCTTTTTTGTTTACCCTGACGTTTTTTGCGTATCTAAACTCCGAAATTTGAGCCTCCAAGCGGCTCTCGTCGCAGTCCTCGCCGATGCGTTCGCAGACGAAGCGCACGCGGTTTTTAGTCAGGTGCGCGATGCGAACGTTATTTTTGGGAGTCAATTTCGGCCTTTACATCTTCAAATCGCTCTTTTAGTTCTTCAAATCCTGCTTGAAGCAAATTTGATCCTTTTGCGATAGCTGAAAATAGCGCTTTTTGCGCGTTTTCGTTTGTTAGCACGTATGCCACGACGCCGCCTATGAGCGCACCTTTTATAAAGCCTGCCGCGTTAAAATTTGCCGGGACAAAGTCTTTTAGCGCGTCGTTTATGCCGCGGTCAAACGCGCTTGGCGCGCCGGTAGTCTTTACCGTAGTCGTCGTAGTCGTCGTGCTGCCGTCGTCGTTTAGCTGATTTACTGTTTGAGTTTGATTGATGTATGGGTTTTTCATTTACTTTCCTCTAAATTTTTGATTAGTTTCTCTGTCGCAACTACGCCTGCGATACCGACGGCAACGGTTGCCGCAGCCGCAAGATAGCGCGCCGAGACTAGTTTGTTTGATGCGCTGATAGCGCACGCCGTGACGATACCGCCTTGGATAGCGATTTTAGTCGTTTTAGCTACGGCCTGCGTCTTGCTGACCTTGCCTTTTTTATAGTTTAGTATTTCTACGCCGCCCGCTGCTATCGCGCCGATTAGCGCGCCGCTTATCATATGATCTACTGGGAGTCTGGTTGTTGATGTTAAATTCATTCTATACCTTTATTATTTTTCTAAATTCGGTTCAAGCGCGTTTGCGATATCTTCGGCTAAAATTTCGGTTTGTGTAGCCGCTTTTGCCGGAGCTTTTTTAGCTCTTGGAGCTCTTTTTTTCTTAGCTTTTGTTTTCTCGGCTTCTTTTTCAGATTTCTCTGCGGCTACTTCGGCGCTAGTGCGTCTTGTGCGTTTTTTTGTTTCGGTCGCCTCTTCGCTTGTTTTAGCAAATTTTTTCTCGGCGTACTCTTTTGCTTCGCCTATTTTTTTCTCGGCAAATTCTTTTGCGTTTTCGGCAAACTCTTTGCCTTTATCAAGCCCGGTTTCAAGGGCTGATTTGATTTTGTCTTTGTTGTTAAAAGCTGCGACGGCTAAACCTCCTAAGATTGCTCCTGCGATAAACGGTAATGCCATTTTTTATCCTTTATGTTGAATTTTATTCTTTATCTTTATTTTTATCTAAATTTTTACTAAGCATCATGCTGGCTAATCCGCCGAGCGCCAAACCGCCGAAAAATGAAAAATTCGGATTGTTTAAAAGCGCGATAGCGTCCTCTTTGCTGCCTTGCCCAGAGCCTATGCGCTCTAGCGTTTGGCTGATTTGTTTAAAGCTATCCGAATCAAAAGCGTTTAAGATATTGTCGCTCGGATTTTGAGCCGTTTGCGCCTGCTCCTCTTGGCTTGCGTTACCCGCACCTTGAAACTGTGCGGCTAAAATTTGAGCCAGTTTTGCTTTGAGAGCCGGAATGTATTCGTTGTTTGACGTAGCCCAGAGCCTAAAGCAGACGTCTTTAAAGTTTTCATCGCTCAGGCTGTCGGTCAAATTTTCATAAAACGCGTTTAGCTCAAGCTCGTAGTTTAGGGCTTTTATAAAGCAAGCGTCAAGATCCTCGCACGCTAAAGCGCAAAAAACTTGCGGGTCGGCAGGATCTGCGTAGGACTTTAAAAGCTCCAGTCCGCTTCGTCTAACCGCTAAAATTTGATCAAAAATTTCATCTTTTTTGCAGACGTTTTCGTAAAATTTAATGCCCTGCGACTCTAGTAAAAACACCGCATTTGCGGCTTGCTTTAGCTCCTCGTTCATCTTGCGCCGCCGGTAGCTTTTTGAGCTAGATTATTGATGAGGGCTGAAATTTCGTGCAAATTTTGGCCTTTTAGCAGATCGTCCCACATCTTTTTTGGGAAAATTTCGTGGTCGTATTCGATCGTTGCGGAACCGATTAGCTTGTTAAATTTAACGTTTTTTATGCCGTCTATTTGCTTAATCGTTTGATCTATTTTTTCTAACGGCAAGCTGTCCGCTTCTTTTTTGATATCGCTGCTGACGCGGACTCTTAAACGGCCTGCGACGTGGTGGATCGGCGTAAAATACGAAGCTATGCGTAAGACTAACTCCGATGGTATATGTGGCGCTGCGCTCATGTTTCTCCTTTATTTTTTGGCGTATTATCTATTTGCTACGCTTAAATTTAACTGAAACTTTTTTGCATATCGTTATCAAATCATTTTTGATAAATAGGCGCAAAATAGGCTATTTGTTTTGGCACTTTGGACAAATTCCGTATAAAATCATCGCATGACCTTCGAGTTTAAAGCCTGAGTTTTTACAAATTTGCTCTTGTTTTTCTTCTATATATTTATCGAAAAAACTCTCCGCCGCGCCGCATTTTATGCAGATTAGATGCTGTCTCTTATACACATCTGACGCTGCCGACGAAGA
>CALBNA010000416.1 GCA_937896205.1 uncultured Campylobacter sp.
GTGTATAAGAGACAGGCCTATATCTTTGCCGTTAGCGTCTATAAATTTTATCTCGTCGTTTACTCCGCTAAAAATATACGTCTCGTTGCCGTCTTTTACGGCTAGCTCGGCCTTTTGTTTATTGTACGAGACGATTTGCGCCTTTTGTTTTGCGTAGCAGCCGTCCTTCGCTCCCGCGCCGATACAGCCGTTTTGATTATTTTGGCAAACGCTTTTTGGCAAAGCATTTAAGGCGTCTTTTTTGAGCGATAGCATTTTGTAGTTTATATTTCCCAGATCGGCTACTTGGACGATTTTACCGCTCATAACCGCGACGATGACTAAATTTATGATTATCAAAGACCAAAAAATTATCTTAAAATAATCTATATCCTTAGATGTTATCAACGCCCTAAACAAAACGGCAAAAAATGCCATAAAAAGCACTAAAAAAGCGGTAGTAAACCCATCCTCGCTTACGCGGACGTAGGCAAACAGAGCCACCATAAACGGAGTCGCAAAGGATAAAAATCCGTGCGATATCATAAAAAGCAAAAGAGGAATGTCGAATTTACCGTTTTTAAAGCTGCAAAGTAGGCAAGATACGACTATCGGCGCTATAAACGCCGCAAAATAATAGTTTAAATCTGCCGCAGCCGGGAAAAAATATCCGGCGCCTATAAATGCTATACCCACAAGCGTGGCCATCAGATAAATCGCGTAAAAAGGCTTTTCGTTTTTTTCGTCGCCATCGTCAGAAACGATCAAAACTAAATGCAAAGCGGGAAATATATATAAAATAATAAATAAACCAAAACCCGATATCGCTAGCGCGCTAAGTAACGAAAAGATGCTTTCGCTACCGGCTACCGAGAAAAATCCGATATTTTGCCAAAAGATAAAATATATTATAAACGGAATCAGCCCCAAAAACGCGATTAGAACCTGATAGTATTTTTTCACGCGGCGAATTTGCTCCGAGACGAAAAGCTTGATACGCTTTTGATTATATACTTCGTTGTATTTTTTATAAACGTCCGAATCGCGGCTTAATTTATCCAAATTCGCAAGCAAATTTACCTGGCGATAAATTCTGTCGTTTAGCTCGTCTATATCCGCAGCCGTTTGCGAATAGTTATCGCAGCTAAGGTTTTCAAATTTAGCCAGTCTATCTTTTAACAGACCGATTAGTCCCAAGACATCCTTGTCGCACTCTTTATTTTTAAGCGTTTTGATAAAATCGCCGTACTCCTTTATGGCGCTATTTTTTTCTTGGATTAACTTTTTAAAATTATCCATTAAATTTACTTCAAATTTTTAAAACTAATCGGTAGCTCCAAATTTAGCCCCTTCACGAGTCTTATGCATTCTTGCAGATCATCGATGCTTTTGCCGCTTACGCGCACCTCTTCGCCGCGGATCGCCGCAGTTACTTTTAGCTTTGCGTCTTTGATCGCTTTGGTGATTTTCTTCGCGTTTTCGCTATCTAGGGTGTCGTTTAGCTTTAGCGTCGCCTTGATATTTCCACCGCTCGCGCTCTCGCGTTTACTCTCGGTGACGGCTACCGGCGGGATGTTTCGCTTGATGAGCTTTGAGATCACGATGTCTTTTAGCGCGTCGATTTTGTTGTCGCTAGAGCTAAAAAGCGTGATGATTTTTTCCTTTTCGTTTAGCTCCACTTCGGCCGCAAGCCCCTTAAAATCATATCTCGCCGCGATCTCTTTTTTAGCCGTCTCCAGCGCGTTTTTGACCTCCATCATATCGACCGCTGCGCTTATATCAAAACTATGCTCAGTTGCCATTTTTATCCTTTCAAAAATTCTTTTATATTTTCCGCGATCATCGCCACGAGACGCTCTCTAGCCTCAAAGCTCGCCCACGCCACGTGCGGAGTGAGTATCAAATTTTCCTTGTTTTTGATATTTAGTAGCGGATGATCCGCGCGCATAGGCTCGGTCTCCAGCACGTCGGCGGCAAATCGCAAATTTCGCCCGTCTATAGCATGGGCTACGGCGCTCTCGTCCACGATGCCGCCGCGTCCGAAGTTCATCAAAATCGCGCCCTCTTTCATCAAATTTAACTCTCGTTCGCCGATCAAATTTCGCGTTTTTTCGTTTAGCGAAGCGTGGATACTCACGATGTCGCAGCCGCTTAAAAGCTCGTTTAAATTTTGCCTTTTAAACTCTGCGTTTGCGTTCGCGCCACTAGTTGAGTAGTAGCTCACATTCGCGCCAAATGCCACCGCGATGCGCGCCACGCCCCTGCCGATCTCGCCAAGTCCGATGACGCCAAAGCTCTTGCCCGCGATCTCGCCGATACTGCGGTCTAGATTCGTAAAAATTTCGCTCTTTGCCCACTCGCCGCTTTGCGCGTAGTTATCATAAAATTTTATGCGATTGGTCAGCGCAAAAAGGCAAGCAAACGTATGCTGCACGACGCTAGCTGTGGAGTAGCCCGCGACGTTTTTTACCGCGATGCCTTTTGCTGCGGCGTGCGCAAGATCGACGTTGTTCATGCCAGTTGCACTTATGCAGATTAGCTTTAAATTTGACGCGCCCATCGTCTCTTTGTCGATGACGACCTTGTTCGTGATGACGACGTCCGCGCCTTTTAGTCGCTCTACGCGCTCGTTTGCGGCGGTCATTTGGTAGCTTTTAAATTCGCCAAACTGCCTAAAAACGTCCAAATTTACGTCGCTTCCAAGCGTCGAGGCATCGAGGCAGACTATTTTCATCTTGCGTCCTTATTTGATAAAATGCCCCACAAATTTGGAGTAGTTATCTAAAATTTCGCCGCCCCTGCGGTAGCCCAGCGCGCACGCCTCGTAGGCGAAAAATACGCCAGCTTGGTAGCTGTTATTGGCGGCATCTTTGTTAAATTCGTAAAATTCCTGATAGATCGCGCGGTTTGCTCCGTAGTCGCCGCCGTTTTGCAAGCTCACGCTACCGTCCGCCTCTATCACGCTCACGTTTGCGCCCTCTCGCCCGAAAACCGGCTTTTTCACGCACTTTTTGCCCGCGATCGGCTTGTCGCTAGCTTGCAGCAAGAGTGGGTGATTCGGATATAGATCCCAAAGAATTTTTAATATGCCTTTGCTTTGGAAAAGTAGCGTGTATGCGGGATTTAGGATGATGGCTTTTTGATTTTGGACGATGTTTTTTAGGATGATGGCTAGCTCGCCTTCCTCCACGGCGATGTCCTCCCACGGCACGAGCTTAAACCAATACTCGTAGTTTTCGCCATCAAAAAATACGCCCTCCTCGTCGTTAAACACGACCTCGTGGGCGTAAGCAAACGCCGTGTGAAAACCCGCCTCCTCGGCGATGTACTGCAGTAGCTTCACGGTCTGCTCATCCTCGCTGCTGCCGGCCACCGAGCTAAATAAAATTTTCCAGCCCTCATAGTGCTCGTTAAAGCTCTCCGTCTCCTCATCTAGCGTCACTAGGCGTTTGAAATTTTGTTTTAGCGCGTCATAAAGGTCGTTAAACTGCGCGCTCTCGTCCATGCGGTTAAATTTGAGCGCCGCCCACTGGATGATCGCCGTCTCAAACACGGCCGTCGGAGTGTCGGCGTTAAATTCGATGAGTTTTATCGGCTTGCCATCCAGCCCGCCGGCTAAATCAAATCTACCGTAGAGGTGCCAGTGCACGTCGTTTTCCCAGCTTTCGCGCACAAGATCCACGAGGTTAAACGGGATGCCGACCTCGTGGTAGAGGTTGTTGTCGATGACATGTTGAGCGGCTGCGACGAACATATCGTATAGCTCGTTTGCGGCGTTGTAGTAGGCCTCGGCCTGCGCCTCGCTCACCTCGACTAGCTCGTCTGCTACGTAGTCGCTGCCGTCCGGATCGGTGTGCCACGTAAATCCGATCTCGCTTAAAAATTCGTTATTTAGCGGGTTGATTTTTTTTAAATTTATCATGATTAACCTCCAAAACTTGAACTTGAGCTCGAGCTTGAGCTTGAGCTACTAGACCCGCCGAAAAATCCGCTCTTTCCGCCGCTTGATTTACCCGCCGAGCTCGAGGCTTTGGCTTTGTTAAAGCTATCTACGCTCCTTGAGTGCGCGCTTGGGTTTTTATACGCGCTTTGGCGCTGCGATTGATAGCCCGGGTTGTTAAATAGCTTGTTGCCGATCCAGCTGCCGATGATCGCGCCCGCAGCCGAGGCTAGAAGCGTCTCGCCAAGACTCATACCGCCGCTTGAAAGTTGCGCGTTTTGGGCGTTTGGATTCGTCAAATTTGACGTTCCAGCGTCGATTTTGGCGTTTTCCTCGGCGATTAGCTTATCCATCTCCTCTTTGCTTAGCACACGCTCGGTGCCGTTGATGTCCTTCAGCACGACGCGCGTTTCGCTGCTTGGGTACTCCTCTAGGACTTTATATTTGCCCGGAGCGGTTTCCTCGATGATGACGAAAGCTCCCGTTTTTTGCGCCGCTTCGTTTAGCGCGCTACTTTCTCCTCCGTTATCGTTGCTACCGCAGCCAGCCAATCCTGCTATCACGACCGCGCCAAAGCCACCCACAGCAGCATAGCTGGCTACTTTTTTTATGCCTTTAAAAACTCTCATTTTTTATCTAGCTCCTTTGAAATTTTCTTGCTTTTTACCATTATCACGCCTTTTTTAAATTTGATAAATTTTGATTTTCCGATGTTTTTTATGATTTTATTTTGCGTTTTTTTAAGACTCTTGCCGCTTAAATTTTGCGATTTTAAAAACTCGGCCAAGCTCGTCCATTTGCCCTCATTTTCGGGCTTGCTCTCGACAAATTCGACGTCGATGGGGGCTACGTATTCGCCGTTTTGGCGAGCTAGCAGCGGACGCTCGAGCATACTTAAAAATCCCCTTAGCTTCTCGTCTCTTTCGCGGTAAATTTGAGCTATTTCGGATTTATTGTTTAGCAAAATTTGCTCTTTTTCGCGAAAAAGCCTATCTTTATCGGCTTGCAAATTTTTATTTTGTTTTTTTTGTTTTTGTGCACGACACACGCATTTGTTT
>CALBNA010000417.1 GCA_937896205.1 uncultured Campylobacter sp.
CAAATTTTCCTCAGCGATTTTATCTTCGCCTATAAAAAATTCATTATCTTTATTAATTAAAACGGCGATTTTATCGTTTTCGTCTTGCTTTTTTTCCGCGCTTTCGCTGTTTGGCAGGTCGATTTTGATATTGCCCTGAGCGATAAAAGTCGAAATGCTAAGTACGATGGCTAACAAAACGAGCATAATATCTATGAGCGGGATTACGTTTAATCCCTCTTTTTTAGGCATTCTCACGTGAAGCCTTGTAGCGGTTTACTAAAACGTCCACTTTTCTCATAAAAGCGTTGTAGATCATTAGCGTCGGTATCGCGACGATGAGGCCTAGCGCGGTTGCTTTTAGCGCGAGAGATAGGCCGACCATGATGCTTTTAGTGTCGATGCCGCCGCTCATACCCATGTCGTAAAAGGTCACCATGATGCCAGCAACCGTACCCAAAAGTCCGATATACGGCGCATTTGAATAAACTATATAAAGCGTTGTTAAATTTCTAGTTACGCTCTCTTCAAAGTCGTCTTGATTCTTATAATTTTCAAATTTAACGTTTGCGTAAAAGATCAAGCGCTCTATCGTAAGCCACACTACCGTAAAACTCATAAGCCCTAAAATACCGATGATAACGTAATCGACGTTGTGTTTGAGAAATTCCATTTAATGCCTTCTTGTAAAATTTGCGCGCCAATTATATCAGATTATGGTATTTATTGTCAATAACGAATAAGCAAGTAATATTTTAAATGATTTTATCTAAAATTTAGTCTTAGAATTATAATATTCGTTTTCAAAATCTGAGCGGATTAAAGAAAACAAAATTTAAATATTTTTCTAAATCGGCGTAAAATTTAATAAATTTAAAGAGGAGAAAAAATGAGTTTTAACAATGTTGCGAAGATTTCTTTCGTCGCGGCTCTAGCTATCGGCGCAAATGCCGCCGAAAACGTAACGCTAAGCGGCGTAGAGGTAAGCAGCACTAGCGGCGGCTACGGCGTAGACGACGTAAAGATAAGCACGAGAAATGCAGGCATACTAAAAGACGTCATGCGCGATATTCCCGGTGTTTACGTAGGCGGCACGAACGGCATGAATCAAAAAATTTACATGAGGGGCGTGAGCGACCGCGGCCTAAATATCACGATCGACGGCGCGAAGCAAAACGGAAATACCTTTCACCACAACGCAGACCTCCTGATCGACCCCGATCTAATCAAAGCCATCGACGTTGAGGTCGGCTCGCGCTCTGTAGTAAACGGCGCCGGAGCTCTTGGAGGCTCTGTGGCTTTTAGGACGGTGGACGCTAGAGACCTGCTGGAAGAGGGCGAAATCATCGGCGCGAAAATCAAAACGGGCTATGCTTCAAATAACGACGAATTTTCGCAAGGGCTAATGGTCTTTACTGCGCCCGTCGAGGGACTTGACTTTTTAGCCGCGCTAAATCACAAAGGCTACGACTACGGCAAGAGCGGTAACGGCAAGAAAATCGGCGGCGACGGTAACGACCTTAGCTATCTTTTTAAGCTCGGATATAGCTTTTTAGACGCGCACAGGATATCGCTCTCTCACGAGCACAACCACTACAAGGGACTTTATCCTTTAAGAGCAGAATTTGGTAGTTGGCATACAAATGATGACTACCGCAAATACGAGCGCGACACGACGACGTTAAAGTACGAATTTACGCCGAGCGAACTGCTAAATCTAGACGTAACGGCGTATCATACGAAGCATCAGAGGATCGACGGTAGCAAATGGGGCGTAAAAACTAGAGGCCTAAGCGCGAAAGCAAAAACCGCGATAGAGACGGGCGACGTGACGCAAACACTAAGATACGGCGCGGAGTACTACCACAGCGAGAATTTTAACAAACCGCAAAACAACCGTCCCGAAAAAGTAAACAACTACTCGTTTTACTTAGAGGACGCGATCAAATTTGCAGGCCTAACTGTGACTCCTGGCATCAGATACGAGCGCCACGAGCTAAAGACATATAACGGCACGGGCGCAAATATCGGCGGATACAAATACAAATTTGACGAATTTACGCCCGCTCTCGCGCTTGATTACGAGTTTATGAAGGGGCTTGGCGTATTTGCCAGCTATGCTAAGGTGTTTAGAGGACCGGACGTTATGGAGTCTATGCTAGCTAGCGGCTCTAGCAGGGGTACGGCGCTGGGATACAGAGCAAACCCTGATCTAAAGGCCACTACGGGCGATAGCTACGAGATCGGCGGACGCTACAAGGGCGAGTTTAGCGAAACGGGACACGTTAGCTTTGTAGCTAAATACTTTAAAACCAAATACAAAAACCTAATCGTAGATAATAACGCAGCAGGCGGGCGTATAAATCCGGTGCTTTATAGGATCAACGCAGGCGGCGCGGATATCGACGGCGTCGAGCTTTTGGCGAGGTTAAACCTTGATGCGCTAAGCCTGGGTGCCAGCTATACTCATCAAAAAGTAAGATATAAAGACCGCGTGAGAAACGGTAGCGGCGGCTACTACACGTCAAATATCATCGGCTACCGCGACCAAGGTGACAAATACACCTTTAACGCCGAGTATTCGATAAACGCTATCGATACGCTCGTGGGCTATAATCTTATTTATTTCGCCTCGAAAGACACGACGAGTGCTGGCAACGACGCTGCCGTACATATCCCGAGCTACGCCGTGAGTGATATCTATCTCACTTATGCGCCAAGTGGCGGTAAATTTAAGGGACTTGAGATAAACGCTGGCGTTTATAACGTATTTAACAAAGCCTACGTCTCGCAGTCTCAAAGAATAGCCGAATATACGGGCGATGCGAACGCGATCGACTGGGAGCCGGGCAGAAACTTTAAGGT
>CALBNA010000418.1 GCA_937896205.1 uncultured Campylobacter sp.
ATTTATTTGTTAAAATACCTTTTTAATAATTTTTAAAGGACACCTCTTGAACCCAAGCGTTTCAAACGCGGCAAAACCGCAAAAACCTTTTCTTATTAGAATGTTTACCAACCTAGCGTTTTGGGTGGTTTTCGGCATCGTCGCGGGTATCGCGGTCGGTATGATTTTTCCCGATCTAGGCATCGCGAGCAAGCCTGGCATCGACTACTTTATCAAAGCTTTAAAAGCCCTCATCGGACCGATCATTTTCCTCACGATCGTCTCAGGTATCATCGGACTTGAGAGCATGAAGGAACTAGGCTCTATCGGACTTAAGGGATTTATCTACTTTGAGGTCGTTAGCACCATAGCTCTTGCCGTGGGAATAATCTTTGGCGAAACGCTAAAACCGGGTCACGATATGCACCTTGACTATACACAGCTTGATGCCTCTAGCGTAGAAAAATTTACGAGCCAAGCCTCAAATATAGACGCAAATAGCGGAATTTTAGCGCATACGCTTCATATTTTACGCGGCGCTGTACCGGTTGACGGTATCTTCCCTTACGTGCATCTACTTGATCCGTTTATCAAATCAAACACACTTCAAGTGCTATTTTTGGCGATCGTTACGGCTGTTGCGATCTCGTTTTTAAAGCACGACTATAAAAAGAAGATCCTAAGACCACTTGAAATCGTTCAGCACTGGGTGCTAAAACTGCTTACGATTTTGATGCTATTTAGCCCGGTTGCAGCATTTTCTGCGATGGCGTTTTTGATCGGCAAATTTGGCATCAACTCGCTTTTGGGTATGCTTGAGCTACTTTTCGTTATGGCGATTGCAAGCTTATTTTTTATATTCGTCGTTCTGGGTATTATTTGCTATTTTGCAAAAGTCAATATCTTTAAATTTATGCGCTTCATCGCAAAAGAGGTCTTGATCGTGTTTGCAACGAGCTCCTCAGAGACCGCGCTAGCTCCGCTCATGCAAAAGCTAGAGGCTGCGGGCATCCATAGAGGCGCGGTCGGACTCATCATACCGACGGGATATTCGTTTAACCTAGACTGTACAAACATCTACCTATCGCTTAGCGTTATTTTCCTTGCTCAAGCCTTCGGCATCCCGCTAAGCATCGAGCATTTGATACAAATTCTCGTCATCTTGATGGTAACTAGCAAGGGCGCTGTCGGCGTCACAGGCTCTGGATTTATCATACTTGCCGGTACGCTTGCCGCGCTTCCTAGCGCAGGTATCCCGGTGGTTACGGTTGCGGTGCTACTTGGTGTTGATAAGTTTATGTCCGAGATGCGCGCGGTCGGAAACCTCTGCGGCAACGCCGTGGGCTGCCTAATCATCTCGATCTGGGATAAAAAAGTAGATATGGAGAAATTCCGCTACGCGCTAGATCACCCGGACGAGTTTCACTTCCATTCGTAAATTTAAGGCGGTGGGCTTTTAACCCATCGCCTTGCTCAAACTACCCAAATTAAAATTCATATTTAAATTCCGATATCCTACCCTTATCGTCAAATTTGATCAAAAGCTCTTTGTCAAATTTAGCTACGATTTCGTCTTTGGCTTTCTTAAAAAATCCGCCCTTTTCGACGTTTTCATCAAATTTGACTCCGTTGAATTCCAAAAAGCTTTTGATGAAAATTTTATGATCTACGTCGTGATTTTGTATGCAGCCGCTTGCTGTTTTGACAAACTCGTGCGCGCTAAGAGGCCCAAAAAGCAAATCCGGCGCATCTGTGATAGCCACAAACGCACAGCCCTTGTCGTGCCTGCAGCCGTAGTAGCATAAATTTTCGCCCACCGCTCCGCACGCGGCTATACAAAGCGTATGGCCGTTAAAGGTTTCATCTAGCTCAAAACTCGGTTCGCTAAAAGCCTGCAAGCCCCACTCCGCTCCAGCGCGCAACACCTCCGCCGAAAACCGCGTCGCCTCCTCGCCGAAGTTATTTACGTTCGCGTGTCCCCACAGCCACGTGTCGCTCACGTTTGACTCGCTGCCGATAAACTGTATCTTGTAAATTTGATCGCCGAAAGCTATCTCGCAGCTGTCAAAATCCACGTTCCAGTCGAGGTTGCCGACGATATCAGCAAATCTACCTTGCACGGTAGCCATCTTGCCCCTGTCTCTTATACACATCTGACGCTGCCGACGAA
>CALBNA010000419.1 GCA_937896205.1 uncultured Campylobacter sp.
ACGAGATCTAGTACGGTCTCGTGGGCTCGGAGATGTGTATAAGAGACAGCGCTGGCTCCAGCGTTTGAGAGCGAATTTAGAGCCGTGATCTCTAGCTCGTCGCCGCTAAATTCCAGTCCTAAAATTTTATAAATTTCGCTTAGTTTCATCATAGATCCATTAGCACAGAGCCGCCGCGAACGACGTCCGTGGGGTTAAATTTTTTGATAGCTTTGAGGAAATTTTCTATCCTGCTCGCGTCGTCGCTGACCATGACGACGATGTAGTTTTCGTTGGTGTTGGCTACGATGCCGTTGTAGGCCTTTAGTATCGCGTCCAGCCCGCCGAAATTTTCGCTTAGCGGGATTTTAACGAGCGCCATTTCTTTTTCGACGAATTCGCCGCTTTCGATGACTTTGTAGGTCGGTATTAGCTTGTGTAGTTGCTTTACGATCTGCTCTAGCACGCGCTCGTCGCCGCTAGTAACGATGCTGATACGCGAAAGCTCGGTGCCCGGGATGGGTGCAACCGTGAGCGTGTCGATGTTGTATCCACGCCCCGCAAAAAGCCCGGAAATGCGCGATAAAACGCCGTGCTCGTTTAGCACGATGACTGAAATCACTCTTCTTATGCTCATTTTTATTCCTTGCTTTTTAAGATCATGTTGTATATCGCAGCGCCCGCAGGAACCATCGGCAGCACATCCTCAAATCTGTCCACGCGCACGTCTAGCACCGCCGTTTTGCCGCAGGCCATCGCCTCTTTTAGCGCAGAGCGAAACTCGTCCTTCGTGCGGCACACGAAACCAGCTCCGCCAAAGCCCTCTGCGATCTTTGCAAAATCAGGCTGCAAGCTAAGGTCGGTTGAGGAGTAGCGCTCGCCGTAGAAAAAGGTCTGCCACTGACGCACCATACCTAGGAAGTTGTTATTTAAGATGACGTTGATGACGGGCTTATCTATCTCTGTGGCAGTCATCAGCTCTTGGATGTTCATTAGGATCGAGCCGTCGCCGGTGAAATTTACGACCGTGCTTCCCGGCATCGCATTTTTTGCTCCGAGGGCTGCGGGCAGGCCAAAGCCCATAGTTCCCTGACCTCCGCTAGTTATCAGCTGGCGCGGCCTATCAAACGGATAAAACTGCGCGACCCACATCTGGTGCTGGCCGACGTCGGTGGCGATCACGGCGTCTTTGCCAGATTCTTTTAAAATTTTAGCCGTTTCGCGCACGACCCACTGCGGTTTTATGATCTCGTCGCTATCTTTGTAATCCAGCGGATTTAGCGCGTCGTAGCGAGCCAAGATCTCGCGCCACGCGGTCAAATTTTGCTCGTTTACGCTTACTTTTTCCACCATCTCTTCTAGGACGCAGTTTAGATCGCCTACGATCGGGAAGTGCGCGTTTACGATCTTTGAGATCGAGCTAGGGTCGATATCGACGTGGATGATTTTGGCGTGTTTGGCAAATTCGCTAAGCTTGCCCGTCACGCGGTCGTCAAATCGCACGCCAAGCGCGATAATGAGATCGGTCTCGCTCATCGCCATATTTGCCGCGTAGCTGCCGTGCATGCCGACCATCGAGAGTAGATTTTTATCCTCGTGCGCTAGGACGCCAAGCCCCATCAGCGTTTCGACCGCTGGGATGCCCGTTTTTGCGCTAAATTTACGCACGAGCTCGCTAGCGTTCGCCGCTACGACGCCGCCTCCTAGATAGAGCAGCGGGCGTTTTGCCTCGGCTATGACTTCTAGCGCCTTTTTGATCTGCTTTGCGTTGCCTTTATAGGTCGGTTTATATGTCGGCATCTTTATCTCGGTCGGGTAATCAAAATCCCCCACGGCTGCGGTTATATCCTTTGGGATATCGACGTGAACGGGACCTGGACGTCCCGAGCGAGCGATATAAAAGGCCTCTTTTAGGATGCGCGGCAGCTCCTCGATACTGCGCACGAGGTAGTTGTGCTTCACGCACGGGCGCGAGATACCCACGGCGTCGATCTCCTGAAAGGCGTCCGTGCCGATAAGCGAGGTCGGAACCTGGCCGCTGATTAATATAAGCGGAATACTATCCGAGTATGCGGTGGCTAGACCCGTGACCGCATTTGTAAAGCCGGGGCCGCTCGTCACAAACGCCACTCCGACCTTGCCGCTAGCTCTGGCGTAGCCATCTGCTGCGTGCACGGCGGCTTGCTCATGACGCGTCAAAACGTGCTTGAAATAACTCTGCTTATACGTCTCGTCGTAGATGTTTAGCGCCGCGCCGCCCGGGTAACCAAAAACCGTGTCTACGCCCTCCTCGCGCAAGGCTTCCATCACCATGCGCGAGCCAGAAATACCTTTTATCATCTGTATCGCCTTTTGATAAATTTGACCCCGATTATACAGCTTTAAGGTTTAAAAACGCGTAAAATCGGGCTTAGAATTTGGACTCGGCTTTAATAGGGCTTAAATTTGAGTAAATTTGCGAGCGAAATTTATAAGGATTCAAATTTGGATATGTTTTTAAATTTGATGCGCCGAGACCCGCACCTTTAAGATGCTAAAATTTAATTGTCAAAATTTACATTTTACTTCTTTGTTAAGGGGGAAGGGGCTTGAATTACGCTCTGCTTTGCAGTTGCGAAGCGTAGCTGAAGCAAAAGAGCTCCTTTTTTATATCTACTTTTCTCTTTTCTTCGGGAGAGGAAGGGGTTTCTACTTACGAAGCGTCGCCCCTTCCTCTCCCAAAACCCTCTCCAACCCCACTGCACGTGAGATGTGGCGACATAGCTTTGCTTGCGCAAAGTGTCGCGGATTTTAAATTTGCATTTTCAAGGTGCGGGTCTCGGCGACTCAAATTTAAAGCCGAAATTTGCAAATTTGACTTCAAGTTTGAATAGGAAAACCAAGGCGAAGTATTTTGAGATGGATTTGAATGTTGTGCGGAAATTTTTGTCCCAAGACTAGACATATAGTCTGTCGCAGGGCGAAAATTTCAAACTCATTCAAAGACACTCAAAAGACAAGCCAGCTAGCTAAGCATAAAAAAGCTTAAAAAGGCCAGATCGCCTCCATAAGCTTCGTCCCCCACGGCTTCCTCGTCGCCCTATCCACGTCGCCTTCGGTTTTATATAGGATCTTGGCGTCGGCGATGTAGCGCGAGTCGATCTCGTTGGCGTTTGATATGTCGTACGGGCGGATCACGCCGCTAAGCTGCATGATCTGCTTTTCGCCGTTTATGAGCAGTTCGCGCGAACCTTCGATAAAGTAGTTGCCGTTTTCTAGCACCTTGATGATGCGCGCTGAGATCGTAGTCGTAAAGGCCTCTGCGCGCACGCTAGATCCCGCACCCGTAAATTCGTTTTTATTGCCCGCGCTAAAGCCGATGTCGCCGGCTTTGTTTAGCTGAGTAGCCAGCGTAGATAGCGGCGCAGAGCCCGCGCTAAACAGTCCTCCGCCAAGGCTTATCGCGCTGTTTTTGCTCGTGTCGTGCTTACCGCTGGAGCTTTGGTTGGCGCGCTCGCTGATGACGACGGTTACGATGTCGTTTACGTTCATCGCCTTTCTGTCGGCAAAAAGCGGATTATCGCCGCGACCGAAAAGACTGCCCGCATTTGGTTGGTTATTGACCTGTTTGGCAGGAAGCTGCTCGACGTAAACTGGCGGTTTCATATCTATGCGAGGGTCGGCGCTGGGCAAGCACCCGCTCAAAAACGCTGCTGCAAGGGCGCAAAAGTAAATATTTTTTCTCACGTTTTACCTTAAAGTGAAAATTTTACGATAA
>CALBNA010000420.1 GCA_937896205.1 uncultured Campylobacter sp.
AGTGTACTCCATTTCGCCAACTTCAAAGCTATTTACGCCCTCGACCTTGATAAATTTTTTAATATTATCAGAATCTATCCAATCTTTAAGGTAGAGTCTAGCCGCTAGTTTGCCGTTATCTAAGCTAACGCCCTCGACTTCGTTTAAAAACATAGTCTGAGCTTTTGGTTTATCGACGAAATTTTCATCGGGATTTGAGACTTTTTGCACGACTTCAAAGTCGTCGGCCAAATTTACGCCCGAAGCGTTTTTGAGATTTTTAGAGACGGCAAATACCAAATTGTCGCCGCTTTCAAGTAGCTTTATCTGAAAGCTTTTAGGCGTTTTGGCTACGATTTTATATTTGATGTTTTGTTTGGCCAAATTTTGCTTGTCGTAAATTTTAAAATTTGCGGCAAACTCATCCTCGCTAACATTATCGTTAAATACCGCTAAAAAGGTATCTCCGGAGTACTCTATCATGTTTGATAGTACGAAGTCTCCGCCGTAAAATTTGGCCTTGCTCTCGCCTTTTTTGCACGAGTAGCTTACGCCCTTTGCTAGCGGTTTTTTTGGATAAAACAAGATAGAGTCCGAGCCGTATTCAAAGGCGCCGTTGATTTCTGGCGAACACTCGATTATCTTTTTGTGCGTTACCTTGCCGATTAAAGACTCGTCTTTTTGCGCGTATTCTACGCCTAGGCTCACCGCACCGCCTTCTAAAATTTTACTTCCGCCCTCAAGCGTAAAGGCGCTTAAATTTGCCGCCAAAACGCAACTTAGGCTTAAGCCCATGAGTTTATAGTTCATTAAAATCTCCTTATTTCCATGTTTATTTCGCTTAGATTCGAGTTTTCGTCCAGACATCCGAGCTTGTGTTTGCCTTGCGTTAAATTTAACGTATTTTCGCTAGCGTTTTTTACTTTTTCCCACTCGTTTTCATCTATCTTAAGATATATCTCATCGCCGATATAAGCGTAGCATTTTAGCATAACTTTAGTTAAATTCTCATCGCTTAGCAAAATTTGATTATTCGTCGGCATGGCAACGAGAGGTTTATAGCTTTTAAATTTATAATAACAAGGACTATCTTTGATGTCTGCTTGCGTTATAGCGCCGTTTTTGAGTAAAAACCCGACCTCTTCGCCCCTGATACTCTCGCAAACGTCTTTTAGCTCCACGCCTTCTATCAGCCAGTCGTCTTCCTCGTCTTTGCACTCTTTAAATTTAAACGCGTCAAGGCAGGTTTTTTTGCTCTCTATGCCGCTTGGCGCGCTCATAAAAGACAATTTTTGCTTTTGAGCTAGCAGCTTAAATACGTCAAAAACTGCGCGCGACGCGTCGCTAAATCCGCTTAAATTTTGCGTCTTTTTGCCGTTAAAGTTACCAAACCACACAGCAACCGTGTAGTCGTTATTTACGCCTATCGTGTAGATATCGCGAGAGCCGTAGCTGGTGCCGGTTTTAAAGGCTATTTGCGGCGTATTTTCGGCGTATTGCCATGCGACGCCTAGATAACTTCGGGAGGCGGAGGAGAGCATTTTTGAGGTTAGATACGCGCTTTGCGGGCTTATTAGCCGTCCGTAGCCGCTAAGCGTCTTGCCTGCGACTTCAAGAGGCTTTAGCTCGCCGCCGTTTGCGTAGATCGTGTAGAGGTGAGCTAAATTTAAAAGGCTCATCTCTGCGCTTCCAAGCGCGATACTATCTGCGTAAAATTCCTTTGGACGACTCACCAAATGCACGCGCGAAAGCAGCTCGTAGAGCGAATTTTCGCCAAGCTTGTTGTTTAGGCTAACGGCCGGGATATTTAGACTGAGCGCTAGCGCCTCGGTCGCCGAAATGATGCCAAAAAACCTGCTATCGTAGTTTTTAGGCGCGTATTCTCCGAGGAAAATTTCTGTATCTATCATCTGGCTTTTTGGCGTGATGAAGCCCTCGTCGAGTCCTAGCGAAAATATAAACGGCTTTAGCGTGGAGCCCACGTTTCTGCTCATCGTCACGCCGTCGTTTTGCCCCTGCGCAGCGCGCCAGTCGTGCGAGCCTACGTATGCCGCTACGCTCATATTTTTGTTGTCGATGATTATCCCGGCGGCGTTATTTGCGTCTTTTGATTTTAGCGAGGCTGCGGTATTTTTTATCGCGTTTTCGAGTAAAATTTGCAAATTCAGATCTAAATTCGAGTGCGTAACGCCGTTTTTTAGAGCTTGCGCGGCGTAGTGCCTGGCCTTATAAACGGCGTCGTAGCGTTTGTTTTTAAAGGGCTCCCTTTGCGCTCTAGTAAAGGCGCTTTGATCTATCGCGCCGGCTTTATAAAGCAGCTTAATGGCGCGGTTTTTTAGCGCGTTTATGTTTGATTTTTTATCTAGGCGGTTGGCGTTTGGGTTTTTGGGTATCGTGCTTAAAAGCGCGCATTCGGCGATACTAAGCTCGCTCAAGTCTTTGCCGAAGTAAAACCTAGCCGCAGCAGCCGCGCCCTCGATATTTCCGCCGTAGGGAGCGAGATTAAAGTAAAAATCTAAAATTTCGTCCTTGCTGTAATGCCACTCAAGCTGAAGCGCGGTAAAGATTTCTTTAAATTTATTCGCGTAGGTGCGTTCATCTCGCTTCATCATACGCGCGACTTGCATCGTGATCGTGGATGCGCCGATGCGGTTAGAGTGCGTGAGATTATGCGCGGCAGCGCGGATCATGGCAAATGGATTTACGCCGATGTGGTAGTAAAAAAATTTATCCTCAAATAAAATGACGCTATCTTTTAGCGTCTGCGGGACGTCTTTAGCCTCAAATCTCCAAATTTCGTCGCTGCTAGGCCGAAGGGCTATGATTTGGCCGTTTTTATCAAAAAGTATGAGCGAATTTTCCCGCTTTAGCGCTTTCGTATCAAGCGGATAGGCGAAGTCAAGCGCCAAAAAAGCTACGAAGCAAAGCAGGGCGACTGCGGCGAAGTATTTGATAAATTTAGCTAAAACTCTTTTCATTTCGCGATTATATCGAATTTGCGCGTAAAATCTCGAAAGATTAAATTTATGATAATTGATATATAATTTCAAATACTAATCTAAGCAAAGGAGATAAAGGCATGGAATATAGAATAGAAAAAGACACGATGGGCGAGGTAAAGGTTCCGAATGAGAAATATTGGGGGGCGCAGACGCAGCGCAGCCATGAAAATTTCGAGATCGGAGTAGGGCTGGAGACGATGCCGCGAGAGGTCATAGAGGGCTTTGCCTATCTAAAAAAGGCGTGCGCGCTGGTTAATCGCAAGCTGGGCCGCCTAGATGAGCCTCGCACCGAGGCGATCGCGCAGGCATGCGACGAAATTTTAAACGGCAAACTGGACGGAAATTTCCCTCTAGTCGTGTGGCAGACGGGCTCGGGTACGCAGTCGAATATGAATTTAAACGAGGTCGTTTCAAACCGCGCGATGGAGATTTTGGGGTTAAATTTTCGCGATAAGGCGGCGCTGGACGCGAGAGACGCAAAATTCGTGCATCCAAACGATCACGTAAATAAGGGCCAGAGCTCAAACGACACCTATCCTACGGCGATGCGAATAGCCTTTGTGCTAGAGCTTCAAAAAAAACTATTGCCCGCGATTGAAAAACTTGAAGCGACGCTGGATAAAAAGACTGCCGAGTTTGGGAGGATCGTAAAGATCGGCCGCACTCACCTGCAAGACGCCACGCCGCTCACGCTCGGACAAGAATTTAGCGGCTACACGCATATGCTAAAGGCGAGCAAGGCGCAGATCCTAGCTACTATGCCGTTTTTAGAGGAGCTTGCTATCGGCGGCACAGCGGTGGGCACGGGGCTAAACTCGCACCCGAAATTTAGCCAGATGGTAAGCGACGAGCTAAACGCGCTAACGGGCACGGCGTTTAAATTTAAATCCCATCCGAATAAATTTCACGGCCTAACCAGCCACGATGCCGAGGTGTTTTTAAGCGGCGCGCTAAACGGTCTGGCGGCAAATTTGATGAAGATCGCAAACGACGTGCGCTGGCTGGCAAGCGGGCCAAGATGCGGTATCGGCGAGATAAACATCCCCGAAAATGAGCCTGGAAGCTCGATAATGCCGGGCAAGGTAAATCCGACGCAATGCGAAGCCGTCACGATGGTAGCGGCGCAAGTAATGGGCAACCACGTTGCGATTTCCGTCGCCGCAAGCCAGGGCAATTTCGAGCTAAACGTCTTTAAGCCGGTGCTTACGTACAACCTCATCCAAAGCATCCGCCTGCTAAGCGACGCTATGGTAAGCTTTGAGAAACACTGCGCATGCGGTATCACGGCAAACGCTGCGAAAATCGACAAGCTACTGCACGAAAGCCTAATGCTAGTAACCGCGCTAAATCCGCACATCGGCTACGCAAATGCCGCCAAGATCGCCAAAACTGCGCACCATAACGGCACTACGCTGCGCGAGGAAGCGATAAAATCGGGCATACTAACCGCCGAGGAATTTGATGCGTGGGTGGTGCCTGAGGATATGATCGCGCCGAAGGAGTAAACTCGGCGCTTTGCTTTTTGGGCTCGGCGGGATTTGGGCGATTTTGCCGAGCCTTCTTTAAAATCCATAAATTTGAGAGCGAAATTTACGGTTGCGCCTTAAATTTTACTCAAATTTGCCGATATACTTTTAAATTTAAAGGCACGGCGATGGATGTAAAACTAAACATAAATTTAAATTCAAATTTGATGAGCGTCGGCAAAAGCTCTGCAGCGACTAGCGCGGCAAATTTAAAAAGATTTTGCTCCTTTGCGCCTTCGACGCTC
>CALBNA010000421.1 GCA_937896205.1 uncultured Campylobacter sp.
CGATAGGTAGCACGATCTGAGCGGGATTTCGCATCTCGCCCTCGACTATCTCGCGCTTTAGCTCAAGCCCTAAAAGAAAGAAAAAAACCGCCATGAGCCCGTCGTTTACCCACAAAATAAGCGGCTTTTGCAGGCTAAATTCGCCAAAAACCACGCCCATATTTATGCGTAAAAAAGAGTTGTAAAAGCCGCTCAAAAAACCGTTTTGAAATATTATCGCAAAAATTGCGGCAAGTATGAGCAAGATACCCGAACTCGCCTCGTTTTGGACGAAATTTTTAAAAGAAATATGTTTCAAATTTTAGCCTTAGAATAAAAATAGCGATAAATTCCGGCGATTTTAACATCAAAGGGCTAAATGCGCGATAAAAAAAGAGATTTTTGCGGGCAAATTTGATAGAGCTTATCAGACCCGCCCGCATTTTAAGCGCTATGAGCGCGGGATGGCGGCCTTGGTGAGTTTTGCGAATTTAACCCCTTTTAGTCCGCCCATTTTTTCTGAAAATTTCTCGATAGACCCTGCTTTGCCGCGCAGTATCAGAGTCTCTAGGCAGTTATCGTGATCCACGTGGACGTGAGTCGTGCAGGCGATGTGCAGGTTCGCCTTGTGCTCGATGTCCATCATTTTCACGACGAGGTCGTTTTGGTGGTGCAAATAAATGAGCGTCAAAACGCCGATGAGATCCTCTTCCGCGTCCTTCCAGCTGTCATTTACTATTTTTTCCCTAATCAGATCGCGAGTGAACTCGCTTCTCGAAGCATAGCCCTGAGCGCTTATTTTGTTGTCAAGTTCGTCTAATAACTGCTTTGGCAACGAGACGCTGAATCTTATGATATTTTCCACTATCGCCTCCTTAAAGAAATTATTAGATATTATACATCAGAAAACTTTAATTTAAATTAATGCAAGCGCGATTTGACCGATAGCTACCGAGGAGTCGTTTGACGAAAAGTTCTTATTTATGTAATACTTCTTACCTTTTTGCTTAAGAATTAAAATTACATTTTCAAGCAGGGCTTTATTTTGAAAAACGCCGCCCGCTAGCAAGACGTCGTTAGGCTGTGCGCAAGCCACATTTGCTACGAGCTTTGCAAGCCCTTTTATAAAGCCCGTCGCAGCCGTTTTGGCATCGTCTTTTAGCGCTCTTTTAAGAGCCTCTTTAAAGCAAATTTTGTCACTCCCGATCTCAAACTCGTAGCAGGCGTCCAAATTTGCGTCAAAAAGCGCCTCTAGGCTGATTCCCGCCTCTCCCTCGTAACTAATGCTATCAAGCCCTAGGA
>CALBNA010000422.1 GCA_937896205.1 uncultured Campylobacter sp.
TTTTAGAAAAAGACGATATCTTGCCAAGCGGTGTCGTTAAGCTCGTAAAGGTCTATATCGCGACTAAGCGCAAGCTAAAAGTGGGCGATAAGATGGCGGGCCGCCACGGAAACAAGGGTATCGTCTCAAACATCGTTCCTGAGGTTGATATGCCGTATCTGCCGAGCGGTCAGCCGGTTGATATCGTGCTAAACCCGCTGGGCGTTCCTAGCCGTATGAATATCGGTCAAATTTTAGAAAGCCACTTGGGGCTTGTCGGCTACCGCTTGGGTGAGCAGATAAATCAAATTTTCCAAGAGAAAAAAGGCGAGTGGATAAAAGAGCTACGAGCTAAGATGATCGAGATAGCTTCGGCGTCTAAATTTATGGATGCCAAAAAGACTCTAGGCAAAATGAGCGACGAGCTGCTTTTAGACTACGCTAGAGACTGGGCTAACGGCGTCAAATTTGCCACGCCTATATTTGAGGGCGTTAGAGTTGATGAGCTGATGAAACTATTTGAGCTAGCTAAGATCGATATGGACGGCAAGACCGAGCTTTACGACGGACGTACGGGTTCAAAGATCAAAGAGCGCGTAAACGTCGGATGTATGTATATGCTTAAGCTCCACCACCTAGTCGACGAAAAAGTCCACGCTAGAAGCACGGGCCCATATAGCCTTGTTACTCAGCAGCCAGTCGGCGGTAAGGCGCTATTTGGCGGACAAAGATTCGGTGAGATGGAGGTTTGGGCGCTTGAGGCATACGGCGCGGCTCATACGCTTCGCGAGATGCTAACAGTTAAATCAGACGACGTCGAGGGACGCTTGTCTGCATATAAAGCCCTAACTAGAGGCGAAAACGTGCCTGAAACAGGCATTCCTGAGACATTTTTCGTTCTAACAAACGAGCTAAAATCATTGGCGCTTGATGTCGAGATATACGATGAGGATGAAAATAATGAGTGAGTTAAAACCTATTGAGATAAAAGAGGAACGCAGACCGCGCGATTTTGAAGCGTTTCAGCTTCGTTTGGCTAGCCCTGAGAGGATAAAGTCATGGAGCCACGGCGAGGTCAAAAAACCCGAAACCATAAACTACCGTACGCTAAAACCTGAGCGCGACGGCTTATTTTGCGCTAAAATTTTCGGTCCGATCCGCGACTACGAGTGCCTTTGCGGTAAGTATAAAAAAATGCGCTACAAAGGCATCAAGTGCGAAAAGTGCGGCGTCGAGGTAACTAGCTCAAAGGTGCGCCGTTCCAGAATGGGTCACATCGAGCTCGTGACTCCGGTTGCGCACATTTGGTACGTAAATTCGCTCCCGAGCCGCATAGGAACGCTGCTCGGCATAAAGATGAAAGACCTTGAGCGCGTACTTTACTATGAGGCATATATCGTCGAGAGTGTTGGCGATGCGTTTTATGACACCGAAAATAGCAAAAAGGTCGAAATTTTCGACGTTCTAAACGAAGAGCAATACGTTTCTTTAGCTTCTCGCTTTGAAGAGAGCGGATTTAGAGCTAGGATGGGCGGCGAAGTTATCCGCGATTTACTAGCAAATATCGATTTGGTCGAGCTTTTAAATACCCTAAAAGATGAGATCAGTGCGACAAATTCGGAAGCCAAGAAAAAAACCATAGTAAAAAGACTAAAAGTCGTTGAGAGCTTTTTAAATTCTGGCAACCGTCCTGAGTGGATGATGATTACGAATTTACCGGTCCTTCCGCCGGATCTTCGCCCGCTTGTTAGCCTTGACGGCGGTAAATTTGCGGTTTCTGACGTAAACGACCTGTATCGCCGCGTTATCAACAGAAACGCGCGTTTAAAACGCCTTATGGAGCTTGACGCGCCCGAAATTATCATCAGAAACGAAAAGCGTATGCTTCAAGAGTCCGTCGATGCGCTATTTGACAACGGACGACGCGCGAATGCTGTAAAAGGCGCAAACAAACGCCCGTTAAAATCGCTTTCTGAAATCATTAAAGGCAAGCAAGGCCGCTTCCGTCAAAATTTGCTCGGTAAGCGCGTTGACTTTTCCGGTCGTTCGGTTATCGTCGTTGGTCCAAAACTACGCATGGATCAGTGCGGATTACCGAAAAGAATGGCGCTTGAGCTGTTTAAGCCGCATTTGCTAGCTCGCCTTGAGGAGAAGGGTTACGCTACGACCGTAAAACAAGCTAAAAAGATGATCGAGGATAAGACTAACGAGGTTTGGGAGTGCCTAGAGGAGGTCGTTAAAGATCATCCGGTCATGCTAAACCGCGCTCCGACGCTTCACAAACTATCTATCCAGGCGTTTCACCCTGTGCTTGTCGAAGGCAAGGCTATCCAGCTACACCCGCTAGTTTGTGCCGCGTTTAACGCTGACTTCGACGGTGACCAGATGGCTGTTCACGTTCCGCTATCTCAGGAGGCTATAGCAGAGTGCAAAATTTTGATGCTTAGCTCAATGAATATCTTGCTTCCTGCAAGCGGTAAGGCTATCACAGTTCCTAGCCAGGATATGGTTTTGGGAATCTACTATCTAAGCCTAGAAAAGACCGACAGCAAGGGTGCAAATAAAATTTTTGCATCCGTAGACGAAGTAATGATCGCCGAGGAAGCGCACTGCCTAGAAGTACACTCGAAAATCAAAACGATGATCGACGGCAAGACGCTATTTACGACCGCAGGCCGCCTAATCATCCGCTCGATTCTGCCTGATTTTGTTCCTGAAAATATGTGGAACAGGGTCATGAAGAAAAAAGATATCGCAAATTTGGTTGATTACGTTTATAAAAACGGCGGCCTTGAGGTAACGGCGGGATTTTTGGATAAGCTCAAAAATTTGGGCTTCCGCTATGCGACAAAAGCCGGCATCTCGATCTCTATCGCCGATATCATCGTGCCTGATAGTAAACAAAAATATATCAACGAAGCCAAGAAAAAAGTCCGCGAGATACAAAATCAGTACGGCGCGGGCTTGCTAACGGACTCCGAGAGATACAATAAAATCATCGACATTTGGACAGATACGAATAACGTCGTCGCGGGTGAGATGATGAAGCTTATCCAGGGGGACAAGGGCGGGTTTAACTCGATTTATATGATGGCTGACAGCGGCGCGAGAGGTTCTGCGGCGCAAATTCGCCAGCTAGCCGGTATGCGTGGTCTTATGGCGAAGCCTGACGGATCGATCATCGAGACGCCGATCATATCAAACTTCCGTGAGGGTCTAAACGTCCTTGAGTACTTTAACTCAACCCACGGTGCCAGAAAGGGTCTGGCAGATACCGCGTTAAAAACGGCGAATGCCGGATATCTAACCAGAAAGCTAATCGACGTCGCGCAAAACGTGAAAGTCACTATGCACGACTGCGGCACGCACGAGGGCGTCGAGATCACCGAGATCACCGACAACGGCGAGCTTATCGAGAGTTTAGAAGAGAGAATTTTAGGCCGCGTACTAGCCGACGACGTAATCGATCCGATAGCAAACGAGGTGCTGTTTAGCGAAGGTACGCTGATAGACGAAGAAAAAGCCAAAGCGATAACCGAAGCTGGTATAAAATCTGTCAGCATAAGAACGCCGATAACTTGCAAAGCAGCAAAAGGCGTCTGCGCGAAATGCTACGGCGTGAATTTGGGCGAAGGAAAGCTGGTAAAACCAGGCGAAGCCGTCGGTATCATCTCGGCTCAATCTATCGGCGAACCCGGTACTCAGCTAACGCTAAGAACCTTCCACATCGGCGGTACAGCATCAACTGAGCAGCAAGACTACCAAGTTGTCGCGCAAAAAGAGGGCTTTATAAGATACTATAATCTAAGCGTTTACGAAAATGGCGGCAAGAGAATCGTAGCAAACCGCAGAAACTCAGCCGTCTTGCTCGTCGAGCCTAAGATCAAAGCTCCGTTTGACGGAAAGATCGAGATCGAGGTTGCTCACGAGGACGTAAACATCATCGTAAAAGGTAAAAAAGAAGAGATCAAATATACTCTAAGAAGAGGCGACCTAGCTAAACCTAACGAGTTAGCCGGCGTTAGCGGTAAGGTCGAGGGTAAAATTTACATCCCTTATGCTGACGGCGACTCGGTCAAAGAGAACGAAAGTATCGCAGAGGTCATCAAAGAGGGCTGGAACGTACCGAAACGTATCCCGTTTGCAAGCGAGATAAAGGTAGAAGACGGCGAGCCGATCGCTAAGAAAATCCTTGCAGGCGCAAACGGCGTGCTTAAATTTTATATCCTAAAGGGCGATTATTTAGAGCGCTTAAGAAATATCAAAAAAGGCCACGTTGTAACCGAAAAAGGCTTATTTGTCGTGGTTGCCGACGAAGACGACAGAGAGGCGGTTCGCTACTATATCCCGCGAAACTCTATCATCAAAGCAAACGATAGCGATATCGTGGATAGCAAAGCGGTCATCTCGGAGCCTGAAAGCCAAGAGAAAACTGTCATAGCCGAGTGGGATCCGTACTCTACGCCGATCATCGCCGAGGCTGCAGGTAGGGTGACATACGAGGATATCGAGCCAGGCTATAGCGCCGCCGAGCAGTACGACGAGGCGACCGGCCAGAGCCGTCTAGTTATCAACGAGTATCTGCCTTCGGGCATCAAGCCTACGATCGTGATCAGTACAGATGAGGGCAAAATGATCCGCTATCAGCTAGAGCCAAAAACCGCGATATTCGTAGCCAACGACGAAGTGGTAAAACAAGCTGATATCCTGGCTAAGACGCCTAAGGCTGTCGCGAAGTCAAAAGACATCACGGGCGGTTTGCCGCGCGTATCTGAGCTATTTGAGGCTAGGCGTCCGAAAAATACGGCTATCATCGCTGAAATCGACGGCACCGTAAGATTTGAAAAGCCGCTTCGCTCCAAAGAGCGCATCGTGATCGAGGCCGATGACGGTGCAACTGCCGAGTATTTGATAGACAAAACTCGTCAAATTCAGGTTCGCGACGGCGAATTTATCCACGCGGGCGAGAAGCTAACCGACGGACTAATTTCAAGCCACGACGTTTTGAGAATTTTGGGTGAAAAGGCGCTACACTATTATTTGATCAGCGAAATTCAGCAAGTTTATCGCTCTCAAGGCGTTGCGATCGCCGATAAACACATTGAGATCATCGTTTCTCAGATGCTTCGTCAGGTTAAGATTGTCGATAGCGGCGATACGAATTTCATTACCGGCGATATGATCTCTCGAACGAGATTTAAGGAAGAAAACGAACGTATAATGAGAATGGGCGGTAATCCTGCGATCGCCGAGCCTATTTTGCTAGGCGTTACGCGCGCCGCTATCGGAAGCGATAGCGTGATCTCTGCGGCATCGTTCCAAGAGACGACTAAGGTTCTAACCGAGGCTTCTATCGCAGCTAAGATCTGTCTCTTATACACATCTCCGACCCCACGAGACCGTACTAGATCTCGTATGCCG
>CALBNA010000423.1 GCA_937896205.1 uncultured Campylobacter sp.
ATATATATATATATATATATATATCTGGGCTTAAATTTAGCAATTGTTTAAGGTTTGTAAAGATTTATAAAAGATAGAAGCGAGAATTTCGGTAAATTTAAAATTTACCCTCTACCGCCGTAAAGCACCACGCAAGCGCCCAGTAGGCAAATCGCGCCGCCGATTAAGTCCCATTTGGTAAAGGCTTGCTTTTCTACAAAATGCAGCCAAAGCAGTGACGAGACGATGTAGATACCGCCGTAAACGGCATAGGCGCGTCCGGCGAAGTCTAAATTTACACGCGTCAAAATATAAGCAAACGCCGCAAGCGACGCACCGCCGAGCCCCAAAAACAGCGTGCTTTTGCCCAGCCTAAAATACGCCCAAAAGCTAAAGCAGCCCAAAATCTCAAAAAACGCCGCCGCGAAATAAAGCGATATTTCTTTTAGCAAAGCCCCTCCAGATCGATCTCGATACCAACGGGGCAGTGGTCAGAGCCCGTGATATCGCTCAGGATAAACGCGTCTTTTAGGCAGTCTTTGAGGCTTGCCGAAATGAAAAAATAATCAATCCTCCAGCCGACGTTTTTGGCACGGGCGTTAAAGCGGTAGCTCCACCACGAATACGCGTCCGACGCGTCGCCGCGCACGTGCCGAAAGGTGTCGATAAAGCCGCGTGCGACGACCTCATCCAGCCACGCGCGCTCGATAGGCAAAAAGCCCGAGGTTTTCGCGTTTGCTTTTGGGTTTTTGAGGTCGATCTCGCGGTGCGCGGTGTTTACGTCGCCGCAAAATATCACGTCTTTGCCCTGCTTTACGAGTTCGTCCGCGTAGGCTAGAAATTTAGCGTAAAAATCCATCTTGTAGGCTAAGCGCGCGTCGTCTTTTTGACCGTTTGGAAAGTAGATGTTAAAAAGCACAACGTTGCCGAATCTATGCTCCAAAACCCGCCCCTCGTCGTCGTCAAAAAACGCCGCTTTTTGCGTAACGGAGCTAAATTTAGCCAGACTCATCACGCCCGAGTATCCAGCTCTGGCCGCCGAATTTACGCTGATCTCGTTAAATCCGAGTTTATAAATCTCCGCAGGCACGTCGCTCTCGCGCACCTTAATCTCCTGAAGACCCAAAAAATCGGGTCTATGCTCCTCTAGCCAAGCAAAACCGTCTTTAGCGGCGACTGCGCGCAGTCCGTTTACGTTCCAGCTGATTAGTTTCAAATTTTATCCTTTGTTAAATTTGGAGTATTTTATCGCAAGAGCCGTAAAATAAGCTAAAATTTAGTAAAATTAGGTTCATTTTAAGGAGTAAGAAATGAAAAAAGTCATCGTTTTATCGCTCGCGCTTGCCGCGTTTTTGGGTGCGAAGGAGGTAAATACTGCCGAGATATTTTTGTCGGACGTTAAGTCTATGCACGCGTTAAAATCATTTTTAAAAAAGAATAAAAATGATATCGTAAAGCTAAAACTAAGCTACTGCGTCAATGAAAACAGCATGCAACACTTAGAAGCCGAGGCAAGCAAGCGCAAAGAGGACGAAAACTATAGTCGTCTGGGCGAAAATTTCGTTATGGCAGACGGCAGCAAAATAACCTACGAAGGAAAAAATTACGACTTTGGCGAAGGATATGACGGAGATGTAAACACAGGCATTGAATACGGCGAACTAATGCTGGACGAGCCTAACAGCAATCATCTCAAAAATATATTTTTAAAAGTTGGAGATTCAAATTTAGGGCAAATATACAAATGGGAATACGAATGGCCTGACGAAGAAGAGGGAAACAAAAAATGTAAATTTGGACAAGTCGCCCTAGACGGCGCGTTTTACGTTTATCATGAAGACGAAAATGAAAATAGTCGAGAAATGTATAAATACAACATGAGACCGGAACTTATGGGAAATGACCCGGGCGATAAATACGATGCCTTTTTTCTCGATCCTATTGCGAAAAAATACTTTAAACTGCTAGAATACAAGTAAATTTAGCGCGATGACGGAGCTAGAGAGGGAGATTTTTGGTCAAATTTTGGGCGAGAAAAAGATAGAAATCATCTTGTTTTTAGCCCAAAATACAGACGAAAACGGCTTCATAACCGTTAAAATTTCAGAGATCTGCGAGCGGACGGACGCCAGCAAACCCACCGTCACGCAGACTATCAGGCTACTTGAAAATCGCAAAATTTTCGAGCGAGTGAAAAACGGGATTTATAGATTTAAAAATTTAAAGGAACTAGAGAAAAAATGAGGAAAATTTGGATACTCACCGCCGCAGTTGTGCTCGCAAACGGCGCTATAAACGAGGCTGGGCTAAATGCCTGCATAAACAAAGGCGACGCCGCGAGCTGCGAAAAAACTCTCGCCGAGCTAGAAAAAAGCTGCTCGGGCGGCGACGCGCTGGCGTGTTACTTTGCTGCAGAGTTTTACGCCAAAGGGTTAACCGGCTACAAGGACGGCGCAAAAGCCTTTGCAATCTACAAAGGCGCCTGCGCCGCAGGGAGCGCGGAGAGCTGCTACGAGGAGTCGGTGTTTTATCTAAAGGGCGACGTCGCTCAGCAGAGCTTTGAACTATCGGGCGAGCGACTCAAAAAGGCCTGCGATCTGGGCTCCAAACGAGCGTGCAATATACTTGAACTAGCGAAGTGAGGCTGTTGTTGGCTGCATAAAGACAGGTTTGCGTATGACTGATGCGCCGATATGATGTTAAATTTAGCTTCTGTCTCTTATACACATCTGACGCTGCCGACGAAGAGGATAGT
>CALBNA010000424.1 GCA_937896205.1 uncultured Campylobacter sp.
CCCTTAGGTTTAGACGCGCTAAGTTCGCAATAAACGCAGTCGAAATTGCAGCATTTTTGCTGCGGCGATAGATCGACGCCTAACGACCTACCGAATCGCCGCGAGCTAACCGGACCGAAAACTACGCTCACGGGCTAAAATTTCTTACGTCTTACGTCTTCTACTATCGCCTTTGCCATACTGTCTACCTCGGCGGTTACGACGCTCGTATCGTTTGCGACCCTGACGTTTTGCTTAGTTAGCTCATCGACCTCGGCTACGCCTTGATTTATCATATTGATAGCTTCGCTTTGCTCCCTGATGCTTTCACTCATCTCATTGATGCTTTGAGCTAGCACATTTGCGTTAGCTTCGATCTCGCCGAGAGATTTTTGCGTTCGCTCGGCTAGTTTGCGAACCTCATCTGCAACTACAGCAAAGCCTCGTCCGTGCTCTCCAGCGCGCGCTGCCTCGATAGCGGCGTTAAGCGCTAGCAAGTTTGTCTGATCGGCGATATCGCGGATGATGACGATGATGTTTTTGATCTCCTCGCTTTGGCGCGTTACGTCTTCGGCCTTTTGGCTGATAGCGTTCATAGAGCTACTCATCTCCTCGACTGCGGCAGCGCTTTCTTGGAGAGAATTAGCCTGCGAATTAGCGCCTTGCGTGACTTGCTGCATCGAGCGAGCTAAAAACTCGGCCTTTTCTTCAAGCGTATGCGCCTGCTCTAAATTTGCCCTTAGCATACCGGCTATCTCTTCGCCTAAAGCATTGATACCGGCAGCTACTTTGCCTTCATCGTCGAGTCTTTTCGTAAAATCCTGATTTTTAAAGCTTTCGAGCAAATTTAAGACCTCGTCGCCGCTTGCGGCTATAGCTTGTTTTAGCGCGACTTGTAAATCTTTAAATGTCTGTTTTAGCTGGCTAAGAGCCGGATTTGAGGTGTCGGCGTTTAGTTGGGCTACATAGTTGCCCTTGCCTATCTGCCCTACAAATGCGTTTGCCTCTTTTATGAAGCTATTTTGCTCGGCGAGATTTGCCTCGATTTGCCTGATATTTTCGTTTATTAGCGTGCTCATCTGTCCGATCTCGTCGCTTCCGCTGCGCTCTAACGTTTCGGCTTTGTCGGTTTTATTGTTTAAAAATTCGAAAAATCTCACAAGGCCGTTTTTAGTCTGATCGATACCTGAGATTAAATTTTTACCGATTATGATAGAAGCCAGCAACATCAAAAGCACGCACACGGCAATAACAATACCGCTAAATACGAGCTGTGCCGTCGCTTCACTTTTTACCTGCGAGGCTGCATTTTTCATATCGCTTAATAGCTTTAGCTCTAGCTCCCTCATCGCATCTATAGATAGAGTTATTTTTGAGAACCAAGTCGCGGGGTCGTATGATATATCCTCGGTATCGACTACGTTTTTGATGATATTCATCGCATCGTTAAAGTCCGCCTTTTTTCTAGCGATAGTATCAAATTCAGCGCTAAATTCTTTTGGATTGTACTCGTCGAAATCCTGCATAAATTTATTGATTACGCTATTTAGCGCAACTACCTTGTTATAATCCTCTTTACTTATGCTTTTTTTAGTAAAAACTCCGTTTAGCGTAGCGCGTAAGATACCAAACGATTCCTTTATCTCTCCAACGATAATAATGCGTTTTAAATCATCAACGAGGCTAGGCTCTAGTTTATCACTATACCCGTTTATAGCGATTACCTCTTTTCTTAGTATTTTAGTTATACGTCCGATTAGATTATCGCCGCTCTTTTGATCTACGCCTGAGCGAATGCTAGCTATCTCTGGAGCTATTTCGTTCTTTTCCGCAAGCTTCTCAAGCGCCGCATCCACGTTCTTGCGCTGAGCCACGAGTTTAGCATTGTCTCCGCCGGCTAGCACTCCGGAGCTAAAACCCCGCTCTTTTTGCATCTCGTGAATGAAGTCGTTTTGATTTATGATCGTATCTACTATACGCTCGCTGTAATCGGCTTTATCGCGAGTTTTGATAATACCGTTTAACATATAGGCGCTAATGATACCAAGACCTATTAGCCCGACTAGAGCTATGACTAAAATTTTAAGTTTTATGCTCAGATTGTTCATCTTTCCTCCTTTATCTTGCGCTTTTTTCTTGCACTCGTTTTATAAAATACTTCGCGTTTTCCACCGGAATATCAGGCAAAATACCGTGTCCGAGATTAAAGATATGCGGCGCGTTTTTCATCGTCTGCAAAATTCGTTCCACACCCGCGTCGATTGCCTCTTTGCTATAAAGGCGCGTAGGCTCCATGTTTCCTTGAAGGACGTATTTTGGGCTCAGTTTTGCTTTGGCAAGCTCGATCGGAGTACTCCAATCTACGCCAAAAACATCGAAATTTCCCGAAATTTTATCCAGATATCCGCTTATGCCTTTTGGAAAAACGATAACCGGAATTTGAGGAAATTCGGCCTTAAGCGCATCAACTATATCCATGATATACTTCCAACCGAACTCAAAATACGCCTCATACTCCAGCGCAGCCGCCCAGCTATCAAAAATTTGCACCGCATTTACGCCGGCTTTTATCTGCTCTTTCATATATCCTATGAGCGCGGCCGTGACCTTGGCTAAAATTTGATGCATAAACTCGGGATTTGAATATAAAAGCTTCTTGCTAACCGCATATGTTTTCGTCCCGCCGCCCTCGATCATATACGTAGCTATCGTCCACGGCGCCCCGCAAAAGCCGATCAGAGCCTTATCCTGCGCCAAATTTTCGCGCGTTAGCTTAATCGTATCGTATACGTAGTCTAAATTTTTGATTGATTTTTGAACATCCAGCCTATCTAGATCCTCTCTCGTCTTGATCGGATAGCTAAATACTGGACCCTCGCCCTGGACAAATTTAAGATCCATGCCCATCTCAAGCGGTACGACGAGGATATCGCTAAAAAGTATCGCCGCATCGACGCCTAAAATTTCAACCGGCTGTATAGTGACCTCGCTGGCTTTTTTATAATCCTTGCAAAGTGATAAAAAATCTCCCGCCGCAGAGCGAACTCGCATGTACTCGGGCAGATACCGACCCGCCTGCCGCATCATCCAAACGGGCGTATAAGGCGTGGGTTTTTTTAAACAAGCGTCGATGAAAATCATATATTTCCTTTAAATTTTTAGCGATTTTATCTAAATATTTATTAAATTCTAATCCGCCCACTTACTTTCGTCTAATTTTTTTTCATTTTTGGCCACAACTAGCGCGCCCAGCATATCTCCCGTCACGTTCATCGACGTGCGTCCCATATCAAGGATCGCGTCGATGCCCAAAATCAGCGCATACGCAGCGGCTACAGCGCTTCCGCCCTCGACTTTTAGACCTACTGATTCAAGCACCATCAAAAGCATTATCGCGCCCGCTCCAGGCACTCCGGCAGTTCCGACGGCGGCAAGGACGGCCGTTAGTATTATGGTCATTTTAGCCCCCGAGTCAAGCTCCACGCCCACGGCGTTAGCGATAAACATCGCGCAGATACCTAGATATATGATCGTGCCGTTCATATTTACGGTGGCGCCCACGGGAAGCGCAAAGCCGTAAATTTGCTTTGGGATACCCATGTCTTCTTCGGCCGTTTTCATCGAGATAGGCAGCGTTCCGCCCGAGCTTCTAGTTACAAAAGCCGTCAGCATAGGCGGACGAACTTTTTTTAGAAATTTAAACGGATTGATTTTAACGATCAAGCAAATCAAGAAATAAACGACGAAAATTTGAGCCGCAAAGCCGATATATGCGCTAACCGTGACGCCCAAAAGCGGTCCGAAAGCCTTTACGCCTTGCTGAGAAAATACGATAAATATAAGTGCAAAAACGCCAAACGGCGCGTACTCCATGATCCATCTTATGACGTAAAACATGATATGGTTGATTCCATCAAATACGTCGTAGATCAAATTTCCAAGCCTACTAAGCCTCTCGTCTTTGCTATCCTTTAAAAACGAAAGCGCGACACCGAAAAATAAGCTAAAAGTTATGATTTGTAAAATTTCTCCCTTTGCAATAGCTTCAAAAGGGTTGGTTGGAAATAAATTTACGAGTATCGACGACATGCTAGGCGCATTTGCGGCTTTACCGCCTATGTCGCCGCTGCCGGTTATATGCAGACCGGCTCCCGGCTCCAAGATAAGCCCGACCGCAAGTCCGACTATGATGGCTAAAAACGACGTCAATATGTAAAAAATCAGCACCTTTGCCCCTACTCTGCCAAGATCGGAAGGCGAGATGGAGCTACAGCCCACGATGAGCGAGGCCATAACGATAGGCACGATGATCATTTTAAGAAGCCTTATAAACACGTCGCCAAAAGGCTTTAGGATAACTATCGCGTCCTTTGCGTCTTGAAAAATGATGCCGCAAACGGCGCCCAAAATAAGTCCGGCTAAAATTTTTAGAAGCAAATTCGCCTCGAAATATTTCTGAATTATTCCGCGTTTAGCGTTTGGTTGCACGAAATCTCCTTTAAATTTAATCCGTGAATTATAAGTAAATTTTTCTTAAACTACAAATACTTCTGTTTTTTAAATTACGGATTAAATTTAAAGCGAGAAAAAATTAAAAGGCGCAAATTTTAGTTTTTAGCCGCCAGTTCGTCTAGCAAATTTTGCAAATTTACGCCCGCCAAGCTATCAAACATCGCTTGCTGCGCAGAGGCAAATTTAGGCATCAAAAGCGCCTCGATCCTGCCTCCCAGAGGACAAGGCGGCGGCGAGTTTTTGTGGATTTTAAAGATGTCGTTTTCGCCCTCGTTTACCGCCGAAAATATATCAAAAAGCGTGATCTGCTCAGGCTTCTTAGCTAGGCTCGCACCACCCGTACCCGCGCTTACATTTATTAATTTTGCCGATTTTAAAAGCCTGATTATATTTCGCACGATGACGGGGTTCGTGCCGATCGTGCCGGCCAAAAACTCGCTCGTGTTTTTCTCGTCCTTAAAAAACTCGCAGCTAAGCAATATATGTATAGCGATGGAAAATTTTTGTCCTATTTGCATAACCGGCCTTCATTTAAATTTAAAACCGCACGTTAGTTTCATGCGGCGTTATTTTAGCTAAATTAAGCAAAATTTTAAGCTCACGCCATCTCGCCGACTGCGGTAAAGCATTTTTGCACGAAATTTCTATTTTTTAGCTCGTCAATGATCGCGATCGCAAGATCGGCGTAGCTGATGTAGCTCTCGTTTTGCGAGTTTAGTATGACGTGATCGTTACCGAGCACGTATTTGCCCGTGCGAGCTCCCTGATCGTCGTATTCGCCGGCTGGGCTTACGTAAGTCCAAAGCACATCGGTTCTACCTTTTAGCTCGAAAAACGACTCCGCAGTCGCCCTTGCCACGCCCATATACTCAGGCGGGAAGCCCAGCGTATCCATAGCCATCGTGCCTTTGTCGTCTACTAGTAGCGTGCCTGCGCCGCCGATGACGAGTAGTCTCGTTTTCGTACCGCTAAGCGCGTCTGCAAGGTGTTTTGCTACTTTTTTGTGAAGCCCAAATGTTTCGGGCGTCCAAGCCGCAAATGCGCTGATAACGGCGTCAAAGCCCCCCAAATCGGCTTTGCTAAGCTCAAAAACATCTTTATAAACGACTTTTACGTCGCCGTTTTTATACTCTTTGTTTCGCGCGATCGCTGTGACGTCGTAGCCTTGTTTCTGTCTCTTATACACATCTCCGAGCCCACGAGACCGTACTAGATCTCGT
>CALBNA010000425.1 GCA_937896205.1 uncultured Campylobacter sp.
ACCTTGACCGCGCTAAAGCCGCTTGGCAGCAAAAATAGCTCGCAAAATTCGCCGCACTCGTCCATAACGGCGACCTTTAACGACGCACCGCCGATGTTGGTACCGATAAAATGCATACTCTAATCCGTAGTAAATTTTCCGACACGCGGAACTTCGTCAAATTTGAGCGCAAATTTGAGCTCAGGTTTGTGTAAATTTGCAGAAACTGTAATGAAGATAAATTTATGCAAATGTAAATCGCGACCGCGATCTGCTTTGGTTGAAATTATAGCCAAAATCAGACGTAAAAAGCGAGGGAAATTTGAAAAAATATTATTTAGCGCATTAAATTTGAGATTTTCTATGCGGGAATGAGGGTAAATTTGACGACGGAATTTTAACGTACGGCGTCAAATTTAAGGTAGGTTTTGAGCTGAGCGACAAGCAAATTTGATGGTCGTGAGAGGCGAGAGCAGACTATCAAATTTGGCTGGCGCAGTATGTAAATTTAGCCCGATCAAAAACGGGCTAAAATGCTAAATCCTACTGACCAAAAAGAGCCAGCCTACCGATAAACCTCGCCGTCGATTATCGCCATGGCTTTGTTGTCTTTACTGCGCGGCGGAGTGTAGAAAAAGCTGTGGCGAACGACCGTACCGTCGTCGTATTTGAGCGTTAGCTCGCCTTGATCGAGCGTGTATGAGCCCTCGTCGCTGCGCGATTTTGAGCTGCCCCCGTCTATGCTGCCGCCTGGGGTACCCGAGGTTGCCATAGCATACGACGATCCGCCCGAGCTAAAGCGCCCTTTGCCGTCAAAGCAGTAGTATCCGCTCACGCCTACGCTCACCGTATCGCTGCCACCCGACCAGCCGTACAGGGACGACGAGCTGTCCTTGCGAAACGAGAAGCACTCTTTTGGCATTTGGCTTGGGATTTGTGCCTGAAACATATAGTACCCCGTACCGATTGAGTTCCATAAAAAGGTGCAGTCGTCGTTCTCGCAGTAGTAGCTCGTATCGTAGCCGTCGTTGCTGGTTATCGTTAGGATGCCGTCTTTGACCTTATACGTACCGTCGATGCGCGTGCGCCAGTCGGGCTTTTCTAGGCGGCTCGCGTAGGTGCCGTCGTCGCGTAGGTAAAAGGAATAATCCTCGCTCGTGTTTAAAAGCATGTTAAATTTCGTACCGCCAAATACTCCCGAGCCTTTTTTGCTCGCCCCGGCGCTACTATGTTTGACGCTAGAGTCCTTTGCGGGTTTTGCGGACTCGGCTGAATTTGAGCTTGATTTGTTTGCTTTTGCCTGCGCGCTACTTGCGCTTTTTTTAAAGATAAACAAGGCCTCTTGCCCGTCTGCGACTTGTTTGTATTCGAGCATGCCGTCTTTTAGCCAAAACTCGCCCAGCCCTTTAGCGCTAAGCGCGTATTTGCCGCCGCCTAGACTTTCGTAGCCGCTTTTGCCCGCACTATTGTTGCACGAACCGTCCGGATTTGCGCCCACGATGCCTACCGTCACTTCATCGCCGCCGATCTCAAAAAACGAGTCGCCGAAGCACTTTTGCCCCGCGACTTTAAAGCTCTGCCCCTGCGCCTTTAGCGAGACTAGTTCCCATCTGCCCTCGATCTCGCTTAAGTTTGATTTGCCGAGGCTTGCTTGATTTACGGCGCCGTTTACGATGCCGGCTAAATTTACCTCGTCTTTTTTAAAGGTAAATACGATTTCATTGCCGCCCGTGCCTTGTTTGTATTCGAGCGAGCCGTTATTTAGCCGTAGCTCTGCGCCGCCAAGCGAGTATCTACCACCGCCTAGACTTTTTAGAGCGAAGTTTTGTTCGGCTTTTTCGCATGAGCTGCCGCCCGCGCTACTTAAGCTTAGGCGCGCATTATCGCCGCTAGCCTCGATAAAAGAGTCTTCGAGGCACTTTTGTCCGGCCGTTTTAAACGTCTGACCCTGCGCGGTAACCGAAACGATGCTCCATCTGCCCTCTAGCTCGCTAGCGCTTAAATTTAATCCGAGGCAAAGCGCCGCGAGGATTGCAAAAAATTTAAATTTAGCCATATTTTTCCTTTCGTAAATTTTTAAGCCGTCTGCGGCGGTTTTTCCT
>CALBNA010000426.1 GCA_937896205.1 uncultured Campylobacter sp.
TTGTTTTTCATGTATTTTGCGACTCGCTCGTTGTTTCGCCAGCGCAAAATCATCAAAATTTGCTCGTCCGTTAGATCGGTGAAATTTATAAGCTCAAGCATATCTCGTCCGCCTCGTAGATCTCGCGCCCGTTTGCCGCTAGCCACTGCGCCATCTCGTTTTGATTGTCTGCGACGTGTACGGCTTTAAATTTCGAGCCTAAAACCAGCGCTTCGTTTACGAGCGAGCTAGCTGAAATCACTAAAATTTCGCTCTCGTTCATCAGCCGCGCGACCTCGTTTGAGTTTATAAATAGGCTAAAATTTGGCTCTCTATCCGCTAAAATTTGCAAATTTGCTAAATTTACGTTTGCGCTCGTCGTAATGACGGCTACTTTTTTGTTTTTAGCGAGCAAATTTGAGGCGATTTTGGCCGTCAAATTTAGCGCGTCCGTGCCGCCTAGCGCGATGAGGTAATTAAATTTTTTCTCGCGTTTGATTTTTGCTTCGTCGTAAAACTCGTTCCTAACTAGCGGCGAAAAAACCAGCTCGCAGCCTTCCGGCACTAGATTTGCGTATTTTTGGGGCTGGGCGTAGATATTTACGTTTAGCAAGTGGTCGCAAAAATGCTCTTTGTAGTTGTCGTCAAAGCTTAAAATTTGGACGTTCGTTTGCTCTTTGATTAGCTTTTCGTCCGCCGCGCTAATGCCGTAATGATCGATCACAAGCAGCTCAAATTTATGCTCTTTTATCAAATTTACCAGCTCGCTTACGTCCATGCTTTTTAGCGTAAAAACAGGATATGGTATCTCGCCTGCTAGGCTACCGGGCAGGTCGATACAAGCAAAGCTAACGTCTTTAAAATTTTGCGCCAAGATAAGATCGCGCCTAATGTGCCCGTGCCCGATTTTTGAGCCGCTATCTGCGCGGATGAGGGTTTTTAGATTTGAGATTTTGTCAAAATTCATCAAGCTTTTCCGCCAAATTTAAAATCCTAAGCGTCAAACACACGGCGGCGATGAGGTAAAGGGCGCCGGCTGCGGCGAAAAACAGGATCTGAATCTCGTTTAAGCCGCGGTAGCTGGCCGCCAGATAAAATATGTGCAAGATCCCCGCAACCGCAAAGATCTGCATGAGCGCTCTGGCTACCGATATTTTGGCTTTTAGGTAATCTTTTTGCATTTTTCCTCAGTGATAATTTATCCGGTAAAGTTTCTGCGCAAACTCGAAATCCTCTGGCGTGTCGATATCGCAGACTAAATTTAGCGGAAGCAAAAACACCCTAGAATGCGGCGCAAAGATCGGTTTTTTCTCCAGCCACGCCTCGCGCTTGCCGAAATAAAACGCGCCTGCGTCGTGATAGGCTCGCTCTAAATCCTGCGAGCGAGTTAGTGCAAACTGCGGGTAAAACATATCTACGGCGCCGTCCCTGCTAAGCCTGATCGCACGCTGGATGGGGAAGCTAAACTCGGTCGCTGAAAATAAAAACTCGCACTCCGCTTCCTCAAATTTGCCGTACGCCTCGCGTAAAATTTCACCTGTGATGAGCGGTGCGGTCGCGTATAGGCAGCAGACATGAGAGTATCCGCCGCCTAGCCTTCTCGCCGCGTCCGCTACGGCGTCGCTACTCGTGGCGTAGTCGTCGCTTAGCGAGGCGTCCCTCATAAACGGAACTTGAGCGCCGAATTTAACTGCGACGTCCGCTATATCGGCGTCGTCGGTGCTCACTATCACTCGCTCAAAAACGCCAGAATTTAGCGCCGCCTCGATGCTGTAAGCTATCAGCGGCTTGCCTAAAAAATCTTTAACGTTTTTGCGCGGTATGCGCTTGCTACCGCCGCGAGCCGGGATGACGCAAAGGGCGCGGTTTTGATTATCTCTCATCAAATTTACCGCCTAAACCCTGCAGCCTTGCGGCGTATCAAAGCTCTTTAAAATCTCAAACAGCGTATTTGCAACGAAATTTGCGTCCTCTAGGCTCATGCACTGATGGCACGGGATACTAAGCTCGGCCGCGTAAAAATCCTCGGCGCTAGGAACCGAAATATCGCCGTAGCGCTCGCGGTAAAAGCTAAATTTATAAGTCGGCTTGTAGTGTACCTGCACGCCGATACCGCGCTCGTGAAGGGCGGCGAAAATGTCCTCTTTGGCGCACCAAAACTGGCGAAAGAGCAAGATAGGGTAGAGGTGGCGCGAGCTAACGACGTCGTCAGGTAACTTGATGGTACTAAAATACGGATTTTTCTCAAATTTTTCGTCGTAAAATTTGGCGATTTTCTCGCGTGCCGCGATGGTTTCGTCTAGCCTTTTTAGCTGATTTAGCCCTAGCGCGCAGGCGACGTCGGGTAGGCGGTAGTTGTAGCCAAGTACCGTCTGGTCGCTATCCCAGAGGCGTTGTTTAGTTATGCCGTGCGAGCGGTAGAGGCGTGCTAGGCGTGCGATCTCGTCGTCGTTTGTCGCTAGCGCGCCGCCCTCAAACGTCGTTAGCGGCTTAACGGGGTGAAAGCTAAAAATGCTAACGTCCGCTTTTGCGCCGACTTTTACGCCGCCTTGAGAGCTGCCTAGCGCGTGCGACGCATCGTCAAGCACCTTTATGCCACGCTGCTTGGCTAGTTTTAGGATGGCGTCTAAATTTACGGGATTGCCGCCGAAATCAACCGCCGTCATGACTTTGGTTTTAGGCGTGATTAGGCTTGCAAGCGCGTTTTCGTCGATATTTCCGTCAAATTTAACGGGCGCGAATTTAACCTCCGCTCCAGCCATTAGCGCCGCATTTGCCGTTGCTGCAAACGTGATGGGCGTAGTTACGACCTCGTCGCCCTCTCTCACGCCTAGCGCCAGATATGCGACGTGAAGTGCGCTCGTCGCCGAGTTCATCGCTACGACGTGCTTTACGCCGACGTATTTTGCGATCGCCTGTTCAAATTCGCCGACCTTGTCGCCGCCCGTTAGGATATCGTCTTTTAGGGCGCTCACGACGGCAGCGATGTCGGAGTCGGTGATTTGTTGTCTGCTGTAGGGTATCATTTTTATCCTTTTTTCGGCTTGTCTTTTTCCGCTATATGTCGTTAAATTTAAAATTTTCTCGGTCACGTATTTTATATACGCTCCCTCGCAAATTTTAAATTTGCCTCGCCTAGCGAAAAAATACTTCGCCTAGTTTTTTATAAATTTTATACGCTTAACTCAAATTTCAGTCAAATTTATTTACTTGCCTCGATCATCTCTAAAAGTCCGTCTTTGCCTAGCCAAATTTTATTTTTATCCGAGCTGTACTCGAAATTTTCCTCCACGAGACGCCCTTTTTCGCCTAGCGCGTTTATGCTAAAGTCGTCGTCCTTGCTCGTAAATTTGATCGACGGGCTGATCACGTAGTGGTCCTCAAACTCGTAGGTTAGGTGCGCGTCGTCCTTGCCGACCATGACCTCGTGCATCTTTTCGCCCGGACGGATGCCGATTATTTTTACGCCAAGTTGCGGCGCCATGGAGCGAGCAAGCTCTATCATCGTCATCGATGGGATTTTTGGGATGAAAATTTCGCCGCCCTTCATGCGCTCAAAGTTTTTAAGTACGAAATTTACGCCCTGTTCTAGCGTAATCCAAAACCGCGTCATATCAGCATGCGTGATAGGTAGCTCCTTCGCGCCTTCTGCGATCAGTCTTTTAAACAGCGGCACTACCGAGCCGCGCGAGCCCACGACGTTGCCGTATCTAACGACGCTAAAGCGCGTTTTTTTGCTGCCTGCGATGTTGTTTGCTGCGACGAAAAGTTTATCGCTGGCAAGCTTGGTCGCGCCGTATAAATTTACCGGGTTGCACGCCTTATCGGTCGAGAGCGCGATGACCTTGCTCACGCCGCACTCTAGCGCCGCGTCGATGACGTTTTGCGCGCCGTTGATGTTGGTTTTTATGCACTCCATCGGGTTGTATTCTGCGATTGGTACGTGCTTCATGGCTGCTGCGTGGATGACGTAGTCTATGCCGTTCATCGCGGTCATCAGGCGCTTTTCGTCGCGCACGTCGCCGATAAAAAATCGCATCGCCGGGTCTTTAAAAACCTGCGCCATCTCGTACTGTTTTAGCTCGTCGCGAGAGTAGATGACTAGCCTTTTTGGCTTAAATTTGGAGAGTAAAATTTCGGTGTATTTCTTGCCGAATGACCCGGTGCCGCCGGTGATGAGAATGGATTTTCCGTTAAACATTTATTTTTGCCTTTCGCGGCTCGTTTTTGCCGTACGTCGCAAACTAAATTCGTTCGATCGCGCATTTCATATACGCTCCTTCGCAAATTTTTAGATTTGTCTCGTCTGACGAAAACGATTCGCCGTTTATTTAAATTTTATTCAGCCGGAGCAAAAACCGTGCCTTAAATTTGATTCAAAATTTAGCTCGTTAAATTTGTTTAGGTGCGGTATTTTTGCTTTTACTTCAAAATCCTAGGTAGCGTAATGCCCTCCTGCGCCTGATACTTGCCCTTTTTATCGGCATATGTCACCTCGCACGGCTCGTCGCCCTCGATAAATAGCACCTGCGCGATGCCTTCGTTCGCGTAAATTTTAGCCGGTAGCGGCGTCGTATTTGAAATTTCTATCGTGATGTGCCCCTTAAATCCAGGCTCAAAAGGCGTGACGTTTACGATGATACCGCAGCGGGCGTAGGTGCTTTTGCCTAGGCAGATGGCTAGCACGTTATCGGGCATGTTAAAATACTCGATCGTGCGCGCTAGAGCGAATGAATTTGGCGGAACGATGCACACGTCGCCTTTAAAATCTACCACATTTTTCTCGTCGAAATTTTTCGGATCAACGACGGTGCCGCCGATATTTGTAAAGATTTTAAACTCGTCGCCCACGCGGATATCGTAGCCGTAGCTAGACACTCCGTAGCTAACCACGCCGCGTCCGACTTGCTCCTCGGCAAACGGCACTATCATCGCCTTTTCGTGCGACATTTTGCGTATCCAGGCGTCAGATTTTAGCCCCATTTTTTACCTTTATTTTAAATTTACGCGATTATAACATAATTTAAATTTACCTAAAATTTGAGCGCCGTTTTGCACCAAAATTTATCAAATTTGAATACGTTATCAGCAAATTTTCTTATTTTTTATAATTAATTTTTAAATTAAAGCAAAGTATAATAACATATTTTAAATTCTCTTAAACGAAAGGAAAATAATGCATTCAAACACGTCGCGTAAATTTGCAAATTTACGCAGTAACAAGGGCTCAAATTTGCCTCTTTCGGCGCTCACCTGCTTGCTACTAGCCGCAAGCGGAGCTTATGCTTACACCGAAGCTGGCGTTTCCGGAAATACTTCTAGCTGGGAGAGCGCGGAGTATAAAAAAGACTGGGGACTAGTCTCTATGAACGCCTCCACGGCTTACGCGCTAGGCTTTAACGGTAGCGGAACAAAGATCGGCGTCATGGACTCTGGCGTACTTTTGAGCCATCCCGAGTTTCAAGACGGTAGGATTCATACAGTAAAAACGATCGGTAACTATAGCAAAAACGGCATGAGATACCCTGACGCTGCGCTAGGAAACGGCCCGATAGACAAAAATCAGCCAGTAAAAGATGGCAAGCGAAATTTTAATAAAAACGACAACGGCGTGTTTAAAAAAGGCGAAGCCTTTAATACGGACGGTAGTTGGATAAGGGGCGTAAACGACGCTCACGGCACTCACGTGGGCGGCACGATGGCGGCTAGCAGAGACGGTAGCGGTATGCACGGCGTAGCGTTTGGCGCACAACTATACTCCGCAAATACCGGCGGCAACGATAATATGACGTACGGGCCAAATCAAGACTACAACTATTTCTTAAAAGGCTACACCGCTTTAGCCGACGCGGGCGCAAAGGTGATAAATAATAGCTGGGGTTCTAATAGGCGCGTAAATTCGTCTTTTGCGGGCGCGCTGGGATATAAGCCTACTTACGACTGGCGAGCCGTACCTGAATACGATGTAGAGTTTTACGACGTGGCCGTAGCCAATCAAACTACCGCGGCAAAAGACCATATAAATTTAAAAGATATGAACGAGGCAAAAAAGGCTTATTATCAGTTCGTAACTAGCGGCGAAAAAAGCTTCTTGGACGCGGCTTACGAGGTAGCGGTAAAAAGGGGCGTTATTCAGGTATTTACGGCCGGAAACAGAAGCTTGATGGCTGAGTCTTTCACGCGTGCGGCATTGCCTTATTTTAGGCCGGATGCCGAGGATTATTGGGTTAACGTTACCGGCCAAACGGGTGCGGACGGTTATCCTAATGATTCTAACGAATACATAAGAGGACATAAGGCGTCCTCGGATATTCAGGAATTTAACCTTGCCGGACACTCGAAGTGGTGGACGATCGCTGCACCGGCCGAGGAGATTTATTCCGCATACGTCGAGCTTACCGACAATGCAACATACGGCAAGGCTATATATAAATCATCGGGCGGTACTTCTATGGCCGCTCCTCACGTTAGTGGAGCCTTGGGCGTCATAATGCAGCGCTATCCGTATATGAGCATGCCTCAGATTAGAGAAACGATGCTGACTACGGCTAGACAAAGGACGCTAAGGGCCGGTCACGGCGCAGGCGGCATGCTAGAGCGTTGGGGTAGCGACGGCGAGAGCGTACCTAGTAACGTCTGGGGCTGGGGCATACTAGACCTTGGTAAAGCGATGTTCGGTCCTGGGCAGTTCTTAGGAAACTTTGACGTCACGATGAATCAAAACGATATCTGGACAAATAACATCTCAGACGTCGCCATCAAATTTAGAAAAACCGAGGACGATAGCGACGCTGCGGCTTGGGCGGCTAGAAAAGCGGCTCTTAACGCTAAGTCAAATTTGAGCGCAGAAGAAAAAGCCGAGATGACCTTTGAAGCTGCGAGAGAGCAGGCTAGAGCTGCAAGAGCGGCGGAAGGCTATGAGGGCTCGCTAACTAAAAGAGGAGACGGCGCTTTGACTCTTGCCGGAGATAATAGCTTTACCGGAGCGGTAAATATATACGGCGGTAAAATTTCGGCCTTAAATCAATCAATCTCTTCTTCAAGAAGCATAAACGTCCACAAAGGCGGCGAGTTTGAGGTTTTGAACGCTCTTACTTATCAAACTCCAAGCGCGGGCGGTTTTGTAAGCACGACCAAAGCAAGCGACGCTACGCAAGTTAACGCCGTTATAAACGCGGGCGGCGCATTTGTAGTTAACGACGGCGCTCATAATCTAAATTTAACATTTAAAGAGGGCTCTTTATTGAAGGCTGCATTGCTATCAAACGCCGAGCTTGCAAATTTGGCGGCAAATCCGACTCTAAAGAAAACCATAAATGCGAGCGGAAATTTCGCGGGCGTAAATTTAGCTAACGTCGAGGATAGCTATGCGTTCTTTAAAACCATTAAAGAAACTGTTAGCGGATCAAATTTAGCTCTTTCTTTGCAAAAAGGCAAAAGCATGGAGGAGGTAGCCTCTACTAGCGCCGAGAAGTCGTTTGCGAGATTGGTCGAGGCAAATCCTAGC
>CALBNA010000427.1 GCA_937896205.1 uncultured Campylobacter sp.
CGTGCGCTAGGCATATAGCCTGCGGAGCGAAAATTTTGCGAAATCTCGGAAAAGCACTCGCGAGACAAGCCGCTAAGGGTAAAAAAACCCGAGTATCTGCGTCGCCGCCTTTTCCTCTATATACGGGATTATATAACTTGGCGAATAAAGATTCTGGCCGCTTTCGATCTCGAGATTTGTCCTTTGCTCGCTGCCGTTTGCGCGGATCATCACGCTGATATAGGCTCTATAAAGATAATAATCCGTCCTGTCGTAAAAATCATCGTCAAACGGATCGCCAAAAAGCATGCCAAATCCCATGCTACGCCTGTATCCGTAGCCGCCCCAGCCGTAACCCATGCTCATGTACGCGCGCGGACGTTCGCGTCGCTCAAAGCGCTGCAAACTCGCAAAATCGCCCATTATCACGACGTCTGCGCTCTTTTGATCCATGCTTTGCGTAAAGCCGTTTTGAAGCAGTTTGTTTCGCACGGTGTTTTCTAGCGTGTTTGCGTAGCCGCAGGAGTTTTTAAAGTAAACGTAGACGCTGCGAGAGGCTTTTTTCACGTCGCCGTTTGTTATAAAAATCGGCATCGTGCTTCTAGCGTAAAGCTCGGGCGTGCGGGGCTCGCCGCAACCTACGAAAAAAATCGCAAATAGCAAAATAGAGAAAATTTTTAGTTTCATTTCGCGTCTCCTCGCTCAAATTTGACCGCCGCAAATTTAACGCGGTCGGGTCAAATTTAGGATCAAATTTAAGCGTATTTTACTACTAAATCTTTACGTTTGAGTAAATTTATAATACCAGCTTGATCTCGTTTTCTAGAGTGGCTTTTGGTGTAAGGCCGATGAAGCGCTTTTTGAGATTGCCCTCGCCGTCAAAGACGAAAATCGCGGGCACGCCCATCACGCCGCCCACGGCCTTGCTAAAATAATCAACCGAAACCTTATCGCTAATCACGTCGTAGTCGATATGGTGCTGCCTAACCATGTCGATATCTTTATCAAATCCAAGGCTCGGTCCAAATATCCCGTAAACGCCGAATTTGTCCTTAAATTCGGAGTAAATTTCATTTACGATCGGAGCTTGCGCTACGCAGGCGCCGCAAGAAGTGCCGAAGAAAAATAGCATGTATGGCTTGCCGTCCGTTTTGAGTCGTCTGCCCTCCGGGAAATAGTGCGTATCTACGCCCTTTGGCGAGTTTAGGCTGATGTGGTGTTTGTCAAAGCCGCTATTTCCGCAGCCAACGATCATCGCCGCTGCGAAAACTAAAAATATATATTTTTTTATCATAACTCTCCCAAATTTAAACCGTCGCAAAGGCGGTTTGACCCTTTGGCTCGCTTGCTAGCCTCTCGCATGCCTCCGCGCGCTCGCCCTCGCTCACGTAGTGGATGTTTTCCATCTTGCCGTGCCTTAGATAGACGATCTTGTCGCCAAACTGCCCAAGATCGGGGTTGTGCGTGATGAGCAGGATGGTTTTGCCTTCGCTTCGCAGCTTTTGAAATAGCTCCAAAACCACGCGTTCGTTGGCTTCGTCTAGGTTACCAGTCGGCTCGTCGGCTATCAAGATATCAGGATCGTTGATCAGGGCACGCGCGATGCACAGACGCTGCTGCTCGCCGCCGCTAAGCTGACTCGGACGGTGATCTAGCCTATGTCCCAGTCCAACGCGCTCGAGCGCCTTTTTAGCGTCCTCTTCGTCCACGCTGCTGTGATAGTACTGCGCTATCATCACGTTTTCCACGCAGTTTAAGTATGGGATGAGGTGAAACTGCTGAAATATCAGCCCGATCTTTTCGCGGCGAAATTTGAGCGTCTCCTCGTCGCTAAGTCTGCTAGCGTCGTCTCCGCCTAGCGTGTACGTACCTGCGGTTGGCACGTCCATCAGCGAGAGGATATTTACCAGCGTACTTTTACCGCTACCGCTTGGGCCCATTATGCTAACCCACTCGCCGGCGTTTACGTCAAATGTGATGCCCTCTAGCGCCCTTACTTCGCCAAATCTTTTTTCTATCCCGTTTAATCTTATCGCGTATTGCATATCATTCTCCTCTTAAAATATCGGCCATCTTGTTTTCCAGCGCTCGTTTGATCGGATAGATCGAGGCTACGCCAGCAAAAACGAGCGAGATAGCCATCGCTATCGGTATACTCATAAATCTAAAATCGATGCTTGAATCAAAAATCGCGTAGCCTAAAATTTGCGCCAAACCATAGCCTAAAATAGCACCCGCCAGAGCCGCCGCAAGCGCCGTGACGAAGGTCTCGACGCCGAACAAATTTAACACGTTTTTCTTACTAGCTCCAAGTGCTCTAAGCAGCGCGATCTCCTTTGAACGCGAAAACAAAATCGCGCTTAGAGTCGTGTTTACGCACATTGAAGTGATAAGCAAGATGACAAAGCTAACTAGCGCCATCAAAAGCTTAATTTTGTCTAAAATCAGACCCTCTGATTTTGAAATTTTAGCCACGGGTTTAACCGAAATTTGCTCGTCGCTAAGGCTCTTACCAAGCTCGCTGATGTAGTCAAATTTGCCCGTCACTACGGCCTCGGCATAGTTTAACGCATTTGGCTCGTTTGCTATCTTTTGCGCCAGAGGCAGCGAGATGATGAGTAGCGAGTCCTCTTTGTCGCCGTCTTGTACGATGCCGCGGATCTTTACCTTTTCGCCCGCATTCGCGCCGATTTGCCTCACTTCGATCGTGTCGCCGACCTTAAAGCCGCTTTGTTTGGCTAGATCGGTGCCGATTAACGCATTTCTCTCGTCAAAATCAAGCGTTATGCCCTGACCTTCTTTAACCTCCAAAAACGGCTTAACCCGCGTTAGGTCGCTAAATTTGACGCCCATAGCGATCGCAGTCGTAGGACCGATATTTACCTGCGTGAAAAGATATCCGCTTTGGCCGACTAGCTTGTCGCTTGGTATTTTGGCGATCTTTTCGTTAAATTTAGCCTCGTCTATTGCGTCGCTAACGGGGTCTGCGGGAGCGAAAACCACGTTAGCACCGTAGCTTTTTAGCTCCTTGGTTACTTTTGAGTCGATATCTAGATATACGTTTACAAAAGCCGCCGTCACGCACGCGCCAAGCAAGATAGAGACGATGATGACACCCACTCTAGCCGCGCCAAAGCGCAGGCTTTTAAAAATGACGTTATAAAAAAAGCCTTTATTTGCGATCATATAGCACCTCCGCAGGCAAGAGTTTAACGACGCTTCTCATCGGCACGAGCGAGCCCGCGATCGAGATAAGAAGCGCAAAAGCGATACTAAGCGGAAGCACGATCCAAGCGATGCCGATGCCGTAGCCAAAGATACTGTAAGCGATTATGTAGCTAAGCGCATAACCCAAAAACGCACCCAAAATGCCCGCAAAAAACGCCACGACTAGGCTTTCGCTCGCAAAAAGGGCGTAAATTTCAAAGTTGCTCGCGCCTATGGCTTTTAGTAGGCCGATCTCTTTTTTGCGTCTGTAAATTTCGCTAGTCATCAGCGAGGTGATGCCGATAGAGGAGACCGCCAGCGCGATGACACTAACGATACCCATTAGGCTTTGGATTTTTTTCACGATATTACTCTCAGCGTCGCTTACCTGCATCATCGCCTTTGCTGCAACGCCCGCGTAGTTCTCCTCGATCTGATAGGCTATGGAGCTAACATAGGCCGAGCAGTACCACATGTCGTATTCGGCGCTGTCTAGGTTATCTAGGTTTCGCCTAGCCTTGACGGAGAGGTCGTTTTCCGGGATCGTCATCGCCGAAACCTCGGCTTTTGAGTATTGTCCCGGCTTGCCTAAAAGCTCCTGGGCTAGCTTTAGCGAGGTTACGATCTTATAGCTCTCTTCGCCGGCTCCTTTTAGCACGCCCGCGATTTTTACGCTACGACCGTTTAAATTTAGCTCGCCGCCGACGCTCAAATTTCGCTTCGCGGCTAAATTTTCGCCTACGAGTACGTTTTGCGTATCGTCGTCCTCTATCCATTTGCCCTCAACCGCCCAAAAGCCAAATAGCGTTTTCACGCCCGTTTTAAACTCCGGCTCGTCGGCCACGTTTGCAAATTTATCAAACCAAGTGCCAGTGATTTGGTATTTTTCGCCGCTAGCGTCTTTTACCTCGCCATTTAAAAACGGCGCAAACGCCACGATGTTGTTTCGCCAAAAAATTTCCTTGATCTTATGCAAATCCTCTTCGTTTAGGTAGTTTTGGGATTTTAGCGGGGTGAAATTTTTGCCCTCGATCTCGATAGCTAGCGCTTCGCCCTTTGGCAAGACGACGATGTTTGAGCCGTATCCGCGCAGCTCGCTAGCGATCTGATCGCCGATTTTTAGCGTGATATTTAGCATACAAGCGATCAAAACCGTCGCCAAAAGTATGGTGATAAAGGCCATTCCTTTTTGCACCTTCGAGCCGGTGATCGAGCTTTTTATGAGCCTTAGTTGCATATTTTTCATTTTAAAGTCCCGTTTATATCGACGTATTTTTCTGGATTGGCTTCAAATTCCGCCTGAGTTTTTTCGTTTTCAAAGAAATACGTCCTGTTGTAGTATAAATAAGATTTCGAGCCGATATTGCTTACTTTCTTGCGGCTTACCGGATCTAGCACCGTTTTTTCGACGACTTTTGAGAAGTAGTTCGCGCCGCTTTGGATAGTATCTAGCGTCACGGTTATAAATTTGCCGTCAAATTCAAAAGGCATAGGTATCGGGTTGCAACCGCCCTCTTTGCCGACTGACGGCAAGAAAATACGTACGTTGCACGAGATGCAGATGAGATCGCCGCCCTTTTTGACGTAGCCCATATCGCCGCATATCGCGCAGGCGTCAAAGACGATGATCGGCGAAGCGCGGTCTGAAAAGCGGTTTAAAAGAAAAAACCTTATCTCCCTGCCCTCGTCGTTTATGTAGGCGTAGCGGTGTAGTTCATTGTCGGCTAGCTCTTGGACGTCAAATTTAAACTCGTTGTTTACGGGTTCTACTACGATAGGATCTGAGATCTCAGGCGGTTTAGATGCGTGTAGGTCGTAGTAGAGTCCGAAAATCAGAGCCGTAACGACGATAGCTATGCTGCTTTTTGAGTTTGCCGCCATAAAATTTCTAGCCGCGTTATTAAATCTAAATTTATTTGAGCCCACGACTGATTTTACCAGCGGAGCCGGGCGTTTTTTGAAATTTATAACCGCCAAAACCAAAACTAAAAAGATGAAAAAATACTGCGCAAACGTCGTATAATAAATGCCCTTAGCCACGAGCGAGAGCGCCCACGGATACGTAGGTATCATGCCCGCTCGCATAAACTCAAGCCCCGTGTTTGAAATAGCCTGCACTATCAAAACCGCAAGTAAAAGAAGCGAAAACGTCCGTAAGACGTGCTTGCATAGACACTCTTTTAAATTTGAAACGACGAAAAATAAAATCAGTAAAAGCAAAAACGCAAATATCATCAAAAATAGGCTGATGATAGACTGCGTGTCGAGCAGCTCGCCGGCAAATACCGGAAAATTCGCGCTAGCGTGAGCGTACGTGAGGCCGTAGCCCGCACCGAGAGCGAAAAACGTTATCATCTTTGCAGGGTTAAATTTGATAAAAATCCAAAGCGCGCTAACTAGCAAAAATACCAAAGTAGCCGCGTCAAACACCATTTTCACGCCGACGTCGTGAAGCGTGAGTCTAGCGATCTTAAAAACGACTATGCCTGCAGCAATACCCAAAACCGAGGGTAGAAACAGCGCTTTTAGGCTCTTTTTGTCGTTGTTTAACGCTGCAAAAAGGACAAATCCCAGTAACGATGAGATAACTTGGACGAAATATATAGACATGATTATCCCTAAAATTTGAGAATTTAAGTGAAATTTAGAGCGGGCTTAGCCGCTCTAAGCCCGAATTATTTAGCAGGCGCCCCGGTATATTGGAACTTATAAGTCGTAGTGAAAGGCTCAAACCATTTACCTACGCCGGTTTCTTTATCCGCATGGCGACCGAAGCCTTGTTTTTCAGGATTTTCTATATGAAATTTTAGCTCGTAGTTGCCCACGCCCGTATCCATTTTTAGGTTGGCTCCGTAGTGAGGACCGTCTTGGGCGACCATAGGCATAAACGTACCTTTTTTAACTTTGCCGTTATCTAGGTTTTTTAGCTCGTAATTAACTTTTAGATAAGGGATCCACTCGCCCGCCGCAAAACCGTTTTTATTTCCCTCGATAGCGTGGATGTCGGCCTCTAGGTGGATGTCTGCTTTACTAGGAGCTAGGTCGATGCCTTTTGGCTCCATGTCGATCGGCTCTAGATAAACCGCAGCTATCTCCATACCGTTGATCTCTACCGGATCGCCGATAGGAAACTCGCCTGCTAAGACTACTGAAGCAGCAAGGCTAAATGCCAAAGCTGTTTTAACAAATTTGTTCATGTTTTCTCCTTCAATTGGTTTGTAAATTTATTTTTAAGCCTCGCAGCAACCCGCGAAGCTAGAAACGTCAAATTTAAGCCTCTTTGGCTTGCTTTTTTTTCATTATGATCACGCCGATGATTAGCGCTGCTATCATGATAGTCTGCGGTACTAAGCTCTCGTAGTACGGATAAATGCCTAGCCATTCGATAGTCGGGAAGCCTTCGATCTTGGTCGGAACGAAAATTTTACCCTCGACGAACTCCATAAGCCCCTTGCCCACAAACACGATCGACATATAAAAAATGATCGCCGAAGTGACCAAGAAAAACGGCTTAATCGGGATTTTTATAGCAAAAATTTTAAACACGTAGTAAGTAACTAGCAAGACAACGAGTCCTACTACAAATCCCAGAGCTATCATCGAGTAGCCTGCGCTATCTTTAGCGTCAAAAATCAGCGCCTGATAGAAAAGCACGGTCTCCGCGCCCTCTCTAAATACGGCTAAAAATACCGTCCACCAAAGCGCCTTAGCAGAGCCTGCGGATATCGACTCGCTGACATGGCTTTGGATATATTTGCTCCATTTTTTCGCGCCCGCATTTGAAAGTAGCCAAAAACCGACGTAAAAGAGCAGTCCCACGGCGATAAGCATCACCGCGCCCTCCATCACCTCTCTTTTTTGACCAGCAGCGTCGGCAAATATCAAATTCATAATCCACGCCATAACAAAGCTTAACACGACCGCTACGGCAAGCGAGCTATAAACGATACTCATGCGTTTTTCGTTGCCGGTTTTTAGTAGATACGCCACGACGGCCGCTACGATGATGAGCGCCTCAAAGCCCTCGCGAAGTATGATCGTAAGCGCATAAAGAAATAGCGCCCAAGGCGAGCTGCTGCCGCTTGTTTTTTCTAGCGCGGCGTCTAAATTTGCGCCTAGATTATCGGCTGCTTGCTGGAGTCTCTCGACGCTCACGCCCGCTTTCATCAGCGCGACTACTTCGCCGAAATTTCCTTCTATCTTAGTTTTTAGGCCGACGTCTATCGCGCCTACTTTGTTTTCCATGCCGCTACCTTCGAACTCGTCGAAGTAAATATCCTGCGCATCGCTCATAGCTTTAGCTACGTCTTTTGCGGCGTAAAGTTTGATCGCATCGGCGATTTTTGCCTTTATGTTTGCAACGACTGGCGCAAAATCAGTAGCCGCGTCATCCTCGGCGCTATCAGGTAAAACCACGTTGGTAGCTAGCGAGCCCGAGTCCATAGGCAGCTTGGCTACGTTTTCGTATATCAGCGCGTCAAGCTCGTCCAAATTTGACTTTAGCACGTCGACTGCTACGTCGTTGTTTATCGCTATTATCGCAGTACCCATTCGCTTTTGGATGTCGCCGTCGATGCCCTGACCGCCGTTTATAAATCTACGGATAGCCTCTTCTAGCTTCGTGTTTCGATATAGCTCAAATTTAGCTTTGTTGTTTATCTGCTGTTTTGCTGCGTCTTTATCGCCCTTTTCGTAAGCCGCGGCCGCAGCGCTAAGGGCTGTTTTTATGTCGTTATAAACCACTTGCCAGTGCGGCTCGATAGCGGCGCTACTTGCAGGTTGCGCCGTAGTTTGGCTAGCCTCAGTAGCCTTAGCGGTCTGTGCGGCGTCCGCGTTTTTAGGATCGGAGTATTCGCCCACTAGCTTGTGACCGGTGTTTATGACAGGCAAAACCTCATCCATCTCTTTGTTTAGATCGTCCATTATCGCTTGTATCTCTTCTACGGATTTTTTAGCGATGATGGCTTTGCGGATCTTGCCGAATTTAGACTCCATCGAGTAGGCTTTTTTCTGCCCCAAATTTACCCTGATTGCCGCTTCGATGTTTTCAAAATGCCCAAAATACGCATTTTGCGTGGTGGTTTTTGCCTCGTCGATCTTGCCCTCTTTATACTGCTGCATAATGCTTACGAACGAATCTTTTATGCTCTGTATCTCAGGGCCGTAGTCGGTATCGGCTGCATTTAGCATAAAAGGGATAAAAACCGCGAGTATAAATTTTAAAAATTTGCTCATAAAAAACTCCGATAAAATATGTTTTAAGCAGCTATTTTACCATTTCAAAACTTTAGCGAAAATAAAAACTGCTATCAAGTATCAATCTTATCAACAAGCTATTTTTTTTGATTATCAGATTGATCCGACTTTGAAATTTGAGTAAATTTAAGGAGTAAAATTTGAAAGAAAATTCGGGAGCAAACCGCCCCCGAATTTGAGTTAGATAGTGGTGCCCGCTTGTCTTAGCATAACGCGTTTGCGATATACGTTTGACACGTCTGCGGCGTCGCCTACTAGTAGCGCATTGGTGGCGCAAACGGCGGCGCACATAGGGACTTTGCCTTCAGAGATTCGGTTTTGACCGTACATATGAAGCTCCTCGTGAGAGTTCGTCTCCTCGGGGCCTCCGGCGCACATCGTGCACTTATCCATAGCGCCTTTTATACCGAATGCCCCGTCTCTAGGAAACTGCGGCGCACCGAACGGACACGCGTATAGGCAGTATCCGCAGCCGATGCATTTGTTTTTATCGTGAAGCACGATACCGTCGGCTCTGATGTAAAAACAATCAACCGGACACACCTGCTCGCAAGGAGCGTCGGTGCAGTGTTGGCAGGCTATCGTGGTCGATACTTCCTTGCCCTCTATACCGTCGTTTAGCGTGATGACCTTGCGGCGGTAGAGCCCCACAGGGAGCTCGTGAGCCGAAGAGCAAGCGACCTGGCATCCAAAGCAGCTGATACATCTGTTCGTATCTACGAAAAATTTCATTCTTGCCATCTCTTACTCCTTAGACTCTATTTTCGCCGTATTCGTGGAAGAAGGTGTTAAAGCCCTCTCCGTCCGCTTTTTCTATCCTGCAAAGTCCGGCGTTAAATTCCGAAATTTGAGTAACGGGGTCAAAGCCGTAGTTTGTTACGGTATTGAAGCTCTCGCCGATCGTATAAGGCTTAGTACCCTCAGGATAGCGATCCTCTAAGCTCACGCCTTGCATAACGCCCGCGAAGTTATACGGCATACAAATTCTATCCGGCGTAACCATCTGAGTATGATAGCAGCGAACCTTGATCTTAGTGCCTTGCGGAGAGTGAATCCACATCATATCGCGGTCTTGGATACCGTATTTTAGGGCAAGCTCAGGGTGGACGTTAGCAAACATCTCAGGCGTGATCGCCGCTAGATACTTGCTCGTTCGCTCTATCATACCCGCACCGCTTAGGTTTACTAGGCGCAATGTGCTAAATACGATAGGGAATTCCTTGCTCCAGTCTTTTGCTTGCTGCTCGGATTTGTATTTCGTCTCGACGCGGAAGTTTCTAGCCTGATCGTCGAAAGTCGGGTATTTTTGTACCAAATCCCAGCGCGGAGAGTGGATAGGCTCGCGGTGCTTAGGGATCGGATCTAGGAACTCCCAAACGATCATTCTAGCCCTTGCGTTACCAAACGGCACTACGCCTTTTTCGCGGCATTTTTCTAAGATAAGTCCGCTGTGATCCGTACTCCAAGTAGCTCCCATCAGTCTTTTTTCTTCTTCGGTTAAGGTTATGCCTAGGACTTTTTCGATATTTTCTTTGGTAATTTGCGGATAGCCGCCTTTTACGTCCGATCCTACCAAAGTCGTATCCTCGCTAGCTAGCTGACTAACGCCGTTATGCTCTAAGCCGAAACGATTTCTAAATCCGCAACCGCCCTCTGCGTAAGACTTGCTCATATCATAAAGTATCGGCGTACCAGGGTGTTTTTCGTCCCATGCCGGCCAAGGCTTACCGTAGTATTCGCCTTTTACGTCGCCGCCGATACCCATTAGCGTATCAGGGTCGAAATTTTGCCAGTTAGCCTGATGTCTTCTAAACATCTCGGCCGTTCTACCGGTATAGCCGATAGATTTGCCCATACGAGCTATCTCGTTTGTAGCGTCGTCAGGCCATACAAAGTCGTCTTTAACTTGTTTTGGCTCGTGATTCACGGTTGCCATCTTCATGCCTTTTACGTACTCGTCATAAAATCCAAATTTTTTAGCGAATAAGAACATAACGTCTTGGTCAGCCTTGCTCTCGTAAAGCGGCTCAACGACTTTCGTTCTCCATTGTCCTGAGCGGTTAGTCGAGCTTATATGACCTTCGTTTTCAAACGCAGTAGCCACCGGAAGTACGTAAATTCCGTCTTTTCTATCTGAAAGGATAGCGACCTCGTTTACGAACGGCTCCGCAACTACTAGCATATCTAGCTTGTCGACGGCTTGCTGAATTTTTGTAAGGTGCGCCATAGAGGTGATACCGGTTCCTTGAACCCAAAGAACGCGAAGCTTACCGCTTGTATAGGTTTTTTCTTCTTTTAGAACGCCTTGCCACCATTTTGATAGCGACCAGCCTTTTTCATTTCTCCAGTTTCTATCTTCCGGATTTTGCGGATCGTGATAAAAATACTCTTCAAATACGGTATTTTTTACCGGAGCGCCGCCTTGTTTCGGCTCTTTTGTCGAAACCGCAAATCGTTTGATAAACTCGTCGTAATCAACGCCCCAGCCTTTGCAGTAGTATTTCCAAGAAGCATCCGTTAGCCCGTAATACATCGGCAAGCTATCAGAAAGATTACACATATCGGTAGAACCCTGAACGTTATCGTGACCGCGGATGATATTACAGCCACCGCCCGGTTTACCCATATTGCCTAGGATTAGTTGAAGGATAGGTAAAATTCTGGTATTTGACGTTCCTACCGAGTGCTGAGTGATACCTAGAGCCCAGATAACCGTTCCCGGTTTCGTATGCGCCATTATATTAGCAGCCTCTATAAGTCTATCTACCGGTACGCCGGTAACGTCCGAAGTAAGCTCGGGAGTCCAGTGTTCGGCCTCTTTTCTAACCTCTTCGATACCATAGGTTCTGTTTTCTAAAAATTCTTTATCTTCCCAGCCGTTTTTAAGAATAATATGAATAAGTCCATAAATAAGAGCCACGTCCGTTCCTGAACGCTGACGCAAGTAAAGATCCGCGTGCGCAGCCGTTTTAGTAAAATTCGGATCCGCTACGATTAATTTCGCGTTGTTTCTATCTTTGGCTTGCAACATATGCTTCATGCCGCCGACTGGATTTGCTACAGCCGAATTCGCACCGATACAAAAGATCGCTTTTGAATTTGCCGTCATATCTCCGAAGTGATTCGTCATCGCGCCATAACCCCAAGTATTCGCCACACCGGCGACTGTTGCGCTATGTCAAATGCGTGCTACGTGATCGTTGCTGTTTGTACCCCAAAATGCCGCAAATTTGCGGAAATAGTAAGCCTGCTCGTTATTAAATTTAGCCGAACCCAAGAAAACTACGCTATCAGGACCGTCTTCTTTACGGATTTGTAGCATCTTATCGCCGATTTCGTTTACGGCTTGCTCCCAGCTGATGCGCTCCCATTTTCCGTTTACTTTTTTCATCGGAAATTTGATACGCTGTTTTGATTTCGTAAGGTCGATCTGATCGATTCCCTTAGAGCAGTGCGAACCTTGAGAGATCGGGTGATACATAGCCATATCTTGGCGTACCCATACTCCGTCCTTTACCTCGGCTTCGATACCGCAACCCGCCGAACAAATAGAACAAATCGTTCTAACTTTTTTTGAACCTTCGTAAGGATTTTTTATCTCCTCGTTGGTTGCCTTTCTAAACGTCTCGTTTTCGCCAAATGCCATCGTGCTACCGGCACCAAGAGCGGCAAGCTTCAAAAACGAGCGTCTTCCTATGCGTGAATCACTCATGGTTTTCTCCCTTAGTAAGCGATCTTATAGTAGTATTCCCACTCTTTGCTTTTTTTGTAAAGCACCTCTTTTTTGCTCGACTTGCCGACAACTACGCCGTTGTCGTCAGGAGCAAGCTCGTCGCTAGTCGGTTTTGCGATAGCTGCGCCGGCCAATACGGTTCCGCCTACCGCGCCGACCTTCAGAGATTTTTTGAGGAAATCTCGTCTTGATCCTTGCATGTTTTCTCCTTATTTATCCCAAATTTGAAATTTTTGAGACGTTTTTAGAAAGATATTGTTCAAATTTTGCATATTTCCTAGGCGTAGTGCGCCCTACAGGCGCGTATTTTAGGGCACTTGCATATTTTAAAATATCACTGTGCAAATTTAGCATATTTTGAGAATAAATGAAGTAAAAATATTAGATTAATTATGAAACTTAATAAATAGTTAAGGAAACCTAAAATTTAGCTTAAATTTTTAATACCTCATATCAAGTTAAAAATGTATATTTTATGTAACTTTGGGGCTTTTGAGCTAAATTTATCAAATTTAGCTCAAATTCGCGTTAGAAATTATTTTTGCAGGTCGCTTAAATTTACTATGAAAGGCACGGAGCGAACGCCGGCGGCAGAGTATTTTTGTCTTAAATTATCCATCGCTTTTACGTCAGCATCGCTAACGGCGCCGTCTGCTACCTTATAGTCGTCCGCAAAATATTTTCTTAGAATTTTGATCTTATCGCTATCGGTTTTCGCGCTTGCTGCGTCTTTATATATCAAAAAGCTCTTTTGCAAAGACGAAACGTCGTGAACCGGAGTTAAGATTAGCTTTACGTTGCTTTCTTTTAGCGTCGCTTCGATCTTTTCAAGCTCTAGGCGGCAGTATGGGCACTCAGGATCGGAAAACATCACGATAGTCGGCTTTTTAGAGTCGTTTCCTAGAGTGATGATATTTTCTTTTTGCTCGTTTTTATAGACTTTTGAGATGTTTTTCGCCGCTATTTCCTTTTTTATCTCTTGCAGGTAGGCTTTTTGCGCCTTTAGGTCGATGATGTCCGGGAAAAGCAGGTCGCCTTTAGTAAAGATAACCTCGTCTTGGCTAACTTGACCGTTGCTCAAATTTACCACGACCGCTTCAATTCCGTCGGTTAGCGGTTTGCGCTCAGTTACGTTTACTTTCACGCCCTCGCCGACCATCTGCGAGTAAAAACCGACTACTTGCTCGTTTGACGCCGCAAACATCGCAGAGGCCGCCATTAGCGACAAAACTATTTTTTTCATTTCATTCCTTTTTAAAAATTTGCGCGGATTATATTAGCTTTTTATAAATAGATAAAAAATCACGCTTTTAAAACTCTATCCGTGCCGTTTTTTACGATATTAGGATCTAGATCGAGTTGCTCGAGGTAGGCGATTACGTATTTTCGGCTCAGATTTAACGCCTCTTTCGCATTTGTTACGTTTACGAATCCTTGCGCGGCGATGATGGCTTTTAGCTTAGCAAGCGCCTCGTTTAGGGCTTTTGACGTTACGAAAAGATTATGCGCGAGCCTCACCACGCGGCCGATGCCGGTTAGCTTTTTTAGCGCGTTATCGCCGCTAACTCGGTCTATCTCAAGCTCGTCGTAGATGTTATAAGGCGCCAGGGGAGCTAAATTTCCGCTTTGCAAAATTTCGTAAATTTTCTCCTCGAGCCTGATTTTTAGCTTGCTCATATCTACGCCCGTTTTGGTATAGACGCCGTCGTTTTTAGCGATCATGCCCGCGCTTTCTAGCTCATCAAGCGCCTTTTGAGCGATATTTTCGCTAGCCCACGAGAGCTTTAGGCTAATACTTGTAGCCGAAAACACCGCAAATTCGTTCTTTTCTATCATAAATTTGACAGCGCTTTTTATCCTATCGACCGCGCTTAGATCGTAGATGTTTAGCGCTTTTTCATCGACGAATACGTTTGGCGTTTGTTTGGCGATAGCGACGGCCTCCTCGTGATTTAGCCCGAAACGCTGATATGCCGAGATGATACCAAAGCCGTTTTTATGCGTATCTTTTAGCATCGCAAATGCGCTTACGAAGTCCTTTTTGAGCAGCGAGTTTAAAAACGAAATTTTGCTTGATTTTTTCATCGGTTCGCTCACGGCGTTTAGCACCCTGCCGCCGCCTATGACGCGACCGTTTGCGATGAGCACGAAGGGTTCGTCAAATTTTAAAAACATATCCCGCTCAAATTTAAATGTCGCAAATATCCCGCCCTCTTTTTCGCTAAGAACCAGCGCTTTTGCGGGCGCGGCTTTTGCGCCGACGCAAAACGTCACGCTTTCACCGTGCGTTAGTTCGCGAGCAAAAACGATCGCGTCTATCTCGCGAAATCCCCTAAAAAAGCCCTTTTTACTAAGCAATTGTCCTTTTTTTAGATCATTTAGCTCGATACCCGTCAAATTTAGCGCCACGCGGCTGCTAACTCCCGCGCGGTCGACGAATTTATCGTGGCTCTGCACGCTTCGCACCTGCGCTTCTTTGCCCGCGTCATAGTTAAACAGCTTCTCGTTTTTGCTCACGCTGCCCTCTATCACGGTGCCCGTGACTACGTTTCCGATGCCTTTTAGGCTAAAAACGCGGTCGATATAGTATCTAAAAACGCCCTCTTGCTCACGGTTAGCCGCCTTTAGCGTAAAAAGATAATTTCGCAGCTCATCAATGCTTGCGTTATCCTTGATACTAACCGGGAAAATCTCTAAAATTTGCAGATTTTTATACTTTTGCGCAGCGGCGTAAATTTCGCTTTTTCGCTGCTCGATTAGCTCCGCGCTAGCTAGGTCGCATTTAGTTAGGGCTACGATGAGAGAGCCAACGCCAAGGATATTTAAAACCTCCAAATGCTCCAAAGACTGCGGCATAAGTCCGTCGTTTGCCGCCACGACGAAAAGGCACGCGTCAAATCCATACGCGCCGCTGATCATCGTTTTGATCAAATTTTCATGTCCCGGCACGTCGATAAATGCGATATTTTCGCCATTTTTACTCAAATTTGAAAAGCTAAGATCGATCGTGATCCCGCGCTTTTGCTCCTCCTCTAGCTTGTCGCCCTCAAAGCCGTTTAGTTCTTTTATCAGCGCCGTTTTGCCGTGGTCGATGTGCCCGGCCGTTCCTATTATTAAACTCATTTTTCATCCGTTTCGTTGATTTTTTCTATCAAATTTTGCACGTCCGCATCTAGTACGCTGCGAAGATCGAGCAGAAATTTACCCTCCTCTATGCGGCCGATCACGAGATTTTTCCTAAATTTAGCCTCGTTTACGTTCGCGTTTCCTTTGACAGCCAGCGCGACGCTAGGTATGCGTTTGTTTGGCATCGTGCCGCCGCCCACATAGGTCGTAGTGCGCACGACTTCAAGCGGAGTTTTTAGCCGCGAGTTTATAAAATTTGCCGTGTTTTCTAGCTCCTCTACGCTTTTATAGAGCTGTTTTACCGTCGTGATAAGCTCAAATTCGCGGTTTGCGTAGGCTTTGACGCTCTCGGCCAGTAGCGAGATGATCACCTTATCCACGCGTAGCATTCTTAACAGCTGATTTTTCTTTAGCTTTGCGATGAGACCCTTTTTGCCTAGGATTATGCCGCACTGCACGGAGCCAAAGAGCTTGTCGCCGCTAAAGCTAACGAGCGAGGCGTCTTTTAGGTTTTTTAGATTGGGCTCGTTGCGCTCTAGGCCGTAAGGCAGCTCGCCGTAAAATCCGCCGCCAAGATCAAAATAATCAATCAAATTTCGCTCCCTCGCTAGCGCGCTAAGACCCTGCATCGCCACATCCTCGCTAAAGCCAACGATGTCGAAATTTGACCTGTGCACCTTTAAAATCAGCTTGGAGTTTTCGTTTATCGCATCCTCGTAGTCGCGCAGGCTGGTTTTATTCGTCGTGCCCACTTCGCGCAGGATCGCGCCCGAGTTTGCCATGACTTCGGGCACGCGAAAGCTCCCACCGATCTCGACTAGCTCGCCTCTGCTGATGATAGCTTCGCCGCCTTTTGAAAAGGTATTTAGCACCAAAAATACGGCGCTTGCGTTGTTATTTACTATGGCGGCGTCCTCAAATCCAAAAAGCTCCGCGAGCAGCCCGCCCACGTAGTCGTAGCGGTTTGAACGGCCGCCCTTTTCGACGCTGTATTCGAGATTTGAGTATCCCGTGATCACGGGCGCGGCTCGGCGTAAAATTTCAGGATCGATCGCGCTGCGGCCGAGATTCGTGTGGATGATGACGCCGGTTGCGTTTATTAGACTTCGTAGGCTCAAATTTGACGCCTTTTCGTAGCGCAGGAGCGTGTTTTGGACGATGTCGTCAAGCCCAGGGCAGTTTTGTCCGCCTAAAATTTGCGCGCGCAGGCTCTCTAGCTCGGCCCTAGCGACTTTGGTTAGCAAGCTAACATCAAGCCCGGAAAATCGCTCATTTTTTATAAATTTATCTATCTGCGGGAGTTTTCGTAGTTCGTTCAAATTCGCTCCTAGTAAATTTGTGTTACCGAGCGCGATTTTAGCATAAATTTGGATAAATCTAATCTTATTAAAAAAAATAAATGTAAAAATTCAGAGCCTATTAATGCCTTTAGTATTAAAATGCGCTCAATTTTGATAACGCGCAGCGTGGGGAGAAAATCATGAAAGAATTCGGTTTTTACAACGATTTTGACGAAAATTTGATGCTAAACGAGCAGATCGAGATAAACGGCGAAGGCGAGTATCTCGTCTCAAATTCGCCCAAACTAAAATCAAGCGTCGTAGCGCCGGAGATAAATTTTTATCTAAAAAACACCGCCGACTCGGTGCTAGATAAAGCCAAAAACACGCTTTTACTTTACGAGGCAAGAGCTAGCGCCTTTGACCTAGCGCGCGACATCGACTACGAAAAACCCGTCGGCAAAAACGTCGTGATCGTTAGCAACGGCGGCCGCGAAAATTTGGCAAATTTGCTTAAGGAAAAAGGCTTTAAAACTATCGAGCTGACGCATTTTGAGATCAAATTTATCTACGGAGCCGCAGGCGAACTAAGCGTGCTAGTGCTGCGCCCAGACGGCGAGTTTGAGGTGGACTGCGACTTTTTCCTCGTAGAAAACGCGCGCGAATACATGCTAAAGCAAAGCGGCTGCTACGAGATCGCGGGCAAAAGCGACGAGGAAATCGCCGCACAACTAGACGCGCAAAGTCCGAAATTTAAATTTAAAAGCCACGTCCACTACGACTCCACGATCTGCCAGTACCACGAGCGCAGACACGAGATCTGCGGCAGATGCGTCGAGGCCTGCCCTACGGTCGCGATCCTAAAAGAGGACGAGACCAAGCACCTAGTTTTCTCTCACATCGACTGCATAAACTGCGGCGGCTGCGTGAGCGTGTGCCCTAGCGGCGCGCTTGACTACTCCGATATGCCAAGAAATTCATTCGCCCAGATAGCCAAACTATACCGCGGCCGGATCGCGCTCGTCGTACCCGTAAAGGCAAATTTAGAAAACCTAAGCGTAAATTTACCCGCAAACGTGCTGCCTTTTGCCGTGAGCGGCGAGAGATTTTTGAGCGAGACGCATCTGCTTACATTGCTTCAAGAAAGCGGCGCGCAGGTCGTGATCTACGAGAAAAATATCGGCAAAGGCACCAAAGACGCGGTGGATATTTTAAATCAAATTTACGAGCTCAAATTTAACGAAAAAGCCGTCCTCGTTGCAGAAAACGAGGACAAACTAAAAAGCGCCCTATCTCAGGCTAAATTTATCGAGGGCTCGCAGCACTCCATCGCCGAGTACGCCCTGCCAAAGCGCGAAATTTTCGCCAAACGCCTAGAGTGGCTAGTCGGAGATCAAAATTTAGGCTCCGTTAGCACCACAGAGCTCATCAGATACGGCCGCGTCGAGATAAATCAAGACACCTGCACGCTGTGCCTAAGCTGCGTGGGAGCGTGCAACGTCGCTGCCCTGGTCGCTGACAAAAAGACAAATTCCATCGTCTTTAACCCTAGCGTCTGCACCGCGTGCGGATACTGCGAGCTTAGCTGCGCGGAAAAAGACACGATATTTTTACGCCCCGGCAAGATCGATCTGGAGCCTAGTTTCTTTACCTTTAGCGAGCTAGCCAGAGACGAGCTTTTCGCCTGTATCGAGTGCGGCAAAGAGTTTGCGACCAAAAAGGCCGTCGAAAAAATCGCCGCGATCATGGCGCCTAAATTTAACGGCGACAAAGCCAAGCTAAAGACGCTTTACTGCTGTTCGGACTGCAAAGCCAAAGTGATGATAAAAGCGCAAATGGATCAAATGAAAGAAGAGGTTTTAAATGGACAATAACTTAACCAAGGCGCGCGCGTATTTTTACGAGTTTTTGGCCTATCCGCTGTTTTTTCACGAGCACGGAGGTAAATTTGACCGCTGGCGCGAGCAGCTAGCCTATCTAGCGACTATTCCCGTTACACCCCAGAGCGAGGCTGCGTTTGCAAATTTAGCCAAATTTGACTTCGAGAAATTCGCCAGAGAGCAAAACGACGTGCTTTTTGACTTTTCTTACTCAAATATCCCGCTAAACGCCTCATTTTACGAGGACGGACGCGACGACGGCGCGGCTAGGCTGCGCGTGATCAAGTGCCTAAAGCTAAGCCCGTACCGCAGGGACAAGGACGTCTGCAAGGACAGCGAGGACTACGTCGGATTTATATTTTTAGCCACGGCGACCTTTTTGCGCGACGAGATAGCCGGCGCGGCAAATATCAGCAGCAAGCTATTTACGGACGTTACGAACAAATTTATCGACGAATTTATCAAATTTTTATCCGCTCACAAAAATGCCGACTTTTTCGCCTCTTACGCGGTTATCTTGCGCGATTTTATCGAGCTTGAGCGCGCGGTGCTAGGCGTGGAGGCACCTCCTGCGCCGATCGGCGACAGCGTGGCGGTAGCCTCGATGAAAAAAGAGCCGTTTCAAAGCAAGATGCCTACGGCCAAAACCAAACTCCGCTGGGAGGAGTTCTCGCCCGTCATCTCGCAAGAGTTCGACGACTGAGGCTTGCGCGCTTAAATTTGCTTGCTAGGCTCGTGCCGGCAGGCAAATTTAACTTGCCCGAGTCGCCCGAGCGGCCGTCTCTCGTCAAATTTGCGCTTTAAATTTAGCTAGAAAAACCCGTCCGTTTTCGGCGCGATTTTTTAGCCTCTTTAACCCGCCCCAAATTTACTCTCGTTTTTCAAATTTCACTCAAATTTAACCGCCCTTTGGCTACTATTTCGTAAATTTAGTCACGGGCAAAAGGATCAAATTTGCAAAGCTTTTTTAAATTTCTATTCACCCTCGCCGCCTTTGCCGCCGTCCTCTTTTATCTTTCGTTTTTGGGAATTAAATTTGATAAATTTGGATCAGGCTCTATGCCGACGGGTTTTACTATCACGCCGGACACCAAGATAGACCCAAACTCCGAGCTAGCCAAATACGTAACGCAAGAGGAGATAGAGGCGTTTGGATTCGGTTCGTCCGATATAGTTTGCGATAAAGAGAAAAACGCTACGCTCGTGCCTTTAAGAGCCGCTCTTGATAGAAAAGATACCGATTTCGTAGTTAAATTTATAAAAGATAACAACCTAAGCGTAGACGTTAGCATGAGAGATAAAAGAACCCCGCTGATGTACAGCTCTTTTAGAAACGACGTAAATACCTTTAACGCTTTATTAAATTTAGGAGCTGACATAAGGGCTAAAGATAGATTCGGTCTATCTCCTATGGCTTACGCCATTATGCTAAACTCCGTTGATACGGCTAAGATTCTACTAGAAAAAGGGGTTAAATTTGAAGAGGTGGAGTATGTGGCTTATTTTATAATTAATTCAAAAGATAGCTATGGATGGATGTCGTCGCTAATAATAGACGGTAACGACATAACTATAAACTATACGATAGACCCGGATCATCCTGGACTATACCCTGATACTGACATAAATAATCCAGTTTGCGTTAATACTTGCGCAAGCGACAAAGTTGAGCCGTTTAAATACGTAGTTTCAAAAAAACTATCCCAAATGGCAGAACTAATGCTAAGCACGGGATATAAACCCAAAGAGTTTAAAACGGGAGGCTGGCTGCAAGGTATAAAAGAAGAGGAGAAAAACGCCGCGCTAGAGAAAAGCGGCTGGGCGCTCTTAGACGACTACGAAAACTACGAACCTATGCTTGAGGTATTTATGAAATACGACATCCCTAATGCTCCGACTAAGGATCAGCTAAAGGAGGCGTATGGGGAGTGCTACGACAACTATTTGCATTACAAAGGCAACTGGATAGACGGGTATATGATAAATAACAAAAGACCTTTTTACGTCGATATGGCTATAAAAAATTTAGAAAAATATTGCACCGATCCAAACGGAACTTTTCAAGACGCGAGATCGTTTATAGCTTGGGCAAACGAGCAAAACAAAGTGGATGCCATATATAGTATGAGAAGGGCAAACAGATTGTCGTATATCGATAATAGAACAAACGATAAGAAACTAAAAACAAATCAATAATCAAGGAATAAAGAATGTCAGAAGCAAACAATGCAAACCAAAGCCGATAGACCCGAAAATGATAGAAGAATTTGACAAAGATATAAATTTCTACGAACAACACTGTCCCGACGAAAATGCAACGTTTAAGGATGCTAAAGCTTTTATAAAATGGGCAAATGAAAGAAAAAGGCGATACGAAATAGAAGTATTTATAGATAAATACGAAAAAAATCCAAACAAGGTGATTTACGTAGATAGTAACCGAAGTAAATCTAGTTCAAGCTCAAATTTGAAGTAAATAATCTCAGCGCAAAGACGATGCCTAAAGATAAATTTGAGCTCGCGGTGGGCGTAAATTTAAGCGGGTAAATTTGATGAGAACGACCGCAAATTTGCCTGCTAAATTTCAAATTTGACTGAATCTTGTTAGCTTCTAAAATCGCGATCGCCGCTTAGCGAGGTTAGATTTAGCGTTGCGTGGTGGATCAAGCTCTAAAATACGGCATTTGAAGCGACTGCGAAAACCGCCCGAGATAAAAAGGCAAATTTAAAAAGCAGCGCGCTAGAGTAAATTTGCACTTACCGCTCGCCTCGCGCCAAAAGCTTTGCTGTCCGCCCGTTTTTTCGCACTTCTTTGAAAAATATCCGCAGCGCCTTTTGCTCTTTCGCGCCGATTTCATAGCTGATAAATTTGAGATACCATTTGATATCATCCGCGCTGATGCCTCTGGTTTGGGCGTATTTGGCGAGGATGTAGTTTGGGATTTTGACATTTGCTCGCAAAAACTCGCGCGCCAGCCGCTCATACGCACCGCGCCCCTTTACGCAGGAAAATCGCCCGAAAACAAACGGCAAGCCCGTCCGCTCGCGCCACGCCCGCCCAAGGTCGTAAAACGCCTCCTCGCCCTCCCGCAGATACGCCTTTAGCGCGCGGTCGCCGATGAGCACCTCGCCCTCAAGCCCCAGCACTTCGGCTAGCGCGTTTGAGCTAGCAGACGCGGGGTCGGGACGCGCGGCGGTGCCCTTTCGCACGAGCACGCTTTTGACGTCGCCCTTAGCTACGATGCCTAGACTCACTTTTTTGTAGCGTTTTTTGCGGCTTTCGATACTTGAGATCACGGCGGCGTCGATCCTGCGGCAGCACAGATCGCGGTTTAGTTTGCTTGGCACGCCCTTTTTAAATTCGATGATTTTTTTGTCCTGAGAGCTTAGGCGCGAGCGCTTTAAAAATACGTGAAAAGGAAGCAAATTTAGATAATCAATCTTGCCAAAAATCATAAAAACTCCGAATTTTATAAGGATTTGCGCTGTTTTAAAACGACCAAAATTTAAAGCCGAATCCTAATGCGTAAAAATTTCATAAAACTAAAATCATCGCTCGCGGCAAAAGATACAGTCGCGAGCTTTGGTGCGATACTGCAAATTTGACCAAATCTCGCCGTAAAATACGCCCGCACTAAAGCAAAGTACGATAAAGGCGCGGGTCTGGGCCGCCTAGCAAGAAGCAAAATCTCGCTCTTGCCCCCCGCAAAGACTATAACGCGAATCCCGCGATACGCCGAGTCGCTCGCATTGTTTGGGCGCCTAAGATGACATTTTGTGCGGTTAAATTTGAAAAAGCGGCGACTCCGCACGGGAAATCGCCGCTAGAAAAGCAAATTTAAGCTCGCAAGCGCGCTATTTTGCTTCGTTAAATTTGATATTCGTGCTCTTCAAGCTCGTCGTTTAAGAGCTTCGTAAATCTCGCCGCATGCGCCTCTATCGCGCTATCAGGAACGCCCGGCTCCACGCCGCAGCTAGCGAAAATCCGCCCGTAAACGAGCTCGCAAAAGTCCGCGCAGCACTGAAGCGGCAGCAAAATCTCGTTTAGGCTAAATTTGATCGCGCCGTGCTTGGAGTATTCGCCTAGCCCGCCGCCCGCGCTCACGGCGATTTGCAGCTGTTTACCAGCGATCTTCGCGCCCTGCCCGTAGGCAAAGCCGCGGCTGAGCACGTAGTCGATGTAGGCCTTTAGCATGGAGGGCACGTTAAAGCCCATCATCGGGAACAAAAACACGATGCGATCGGCGCGCAAAAACGCCTCCTGTTCCGCCGCGACGTCGATTTTAAGAGCGTCGGTGCCGTATAGTCCCTCTAGGTGGCGAACCTCTGCGCCTGCGCTTTTAGCGGCGTTTACCAGCGCCTTGTTTAGGCGAGAGGCGGCGAAATTTGGATGGGATAAAACTACTAGCGTTTTCATTTTGGCTCCTTTTTAGATAAATTTTAGAGCATTTGCGCTTTTGGAGGCGTTAAATTTAAGCTGATTAAATTTGCTGATTTTTAAACCTCGCCTCAAACCGCAAAAGTCTTATTTTTGAGAAATTATATCATCAAAAGCCTAAAAACGGGTTAAGGCGGGCGGCTAAATTTTAACTAGCAAGACGCTAGATGGTACGGCCGTAAATTCTCGCTCAAATTTATCTACAAAATCCCCAATCATCTAAGCCGTCAAATTTGCCCTCACTTAAAAATATCAAGGTTTAAATTTAACTCGTCTATGATAGATAAAAAATATGAAATTTCCTTTTTTATCTGATTTACGTCATAAAGGCTAGGCGGTAGCGAAAAGATAGTTGTTTCAAATTTATTTTCAGCTCCGTTTAAAAATAGGTAAAATTTATCGTCCATAAACGCAGCGCTCACGCCCATCTCTGCGGCGTATTTTATCTTTAACTCTCTCAAACGCTTCATGAATGCGGGCGTCAAAAGATATCTCGCCTCGACCTTGTCGTCCGTAAAAACTCTAAATTCATCGTTAAAAAGAGTATCGTCCATCTGCTCTTTTTCGCCTAAAAATTTAGTATTTAACGTGCGGCTTGCCACTATCGTTTGACCATTAAATTTCTTGTAAAACTCGCAGACCAAGACCGAGCCACTAAAAGGTTGTGTGTATTTCATTGCTTCCCACATAAAACTATCACTCAGAAAGTGAAAGCCTATCGTAGCTTATGGTATCCATGACTTCGTGAGATTAAATTTGATATCGTTTGGAGATAAATTTATGCCGTAAAGGTGCGGGTCTTGGCAAGTAAGCAACTAAATTTAAAAAAAATCGGTCAAATTTGACCGAAAATAAAAGAAGTTAAGCCGAATCAAATCGGCTTAAAATTTGAGTTTAGCGTAGGTATTTGACGTTAGCTTTGGCGCGGAGTTTATTGAAGTATTCGCCGATGACGCGGTCTTGCTCGAGTTTATAAAGCGCGTTCATCGCTTCGTCTCTGACCTCGTCAAATTCAGGCATCGTTTGACCCTTTTTAGACGCTACGTAAAACATCTCAAAGCCCTCGGGAGTCTGGAAAATCTGCGTGAAAGTGCCGTCCGGGGTCTGCTGAAATATCGTCCTTAGTTGAGGCGGGATCTGCTCGCTTTTTAGATCTAGCACGTCCATGTGCACGCTGTGGTTGGTGTTCATCGGAGAGCTGTGTCTAGCGGCCTCTAAAAGCTGCATCGAAGGTGCCACGTATCTAGTCACGCTCACGTCGGTAAAGTGTGCAAAAAGGTCGCGATTTTGCTCAAAATACGCCCTCGCTGCGTTTTCTGAAATGTTGATTTTAGCATCGGCAAAGATGCTTTGATATAGCTTTTCTTGTTTTATGCTTTTTGCCACGTCGTCTTTAAACTGCGAGTAGTCGCCGCCCTTTGATAGCACGGCCGAGCGCAGATCGGAGACGTTCATACCGCTCTCGCTTGCGATCTTTTGCAGCCTTTGATTTAGCTCGTAGTCGCTAGCTTCGATTTTTAGGTTTTTGATCTGTGCGGTTTCGAGTCTATCGCGGATCAGTAAATTTAGCGCGTTGGCTTCGCTTGTTTGCAGCTGCGCGGCGGCTTTGCGCACTTCGTTTACGGTGATGGGTTCGTTTTCGATGATGACGGCTATGCCGTTTGAGATCTGGCTCGCGTTAGCCATACAAAAACTGAGAAAAAACGCGGCGAATGAGATCTTTTTTAACATATAAAACCTTTGTTTAAGTCTAAAGTAAATATAATTTGAGCATTATAACATTTTAAATTTAAGCGCAAGCTATAAAGGTAAAATTTAATGCAAAATTCACAAATAGTAACTAGATTTGCCCCCTCTCCGACCGGATATTTGCACATCGGCGGGCTTAGGACGGCGCTTTATAACTACTTATACGCTAGAGCAAACGGCGGCAAATTTCTGCTGCGCATCGAAGATACCGATCTAAAACGCAACTCCGAGGAGGCCACGCAAGCGATAAAAGAAGCCTTTGCCTGGTGCGGGCTAGATCACGACGGCGAGGTGACGTATCAGTCGCGTAGATTTGACGTGTATAACGAGTATGTACAAAAGCTGCTAGCCGAAGGCAAAGCCTACAAATGCTACATGAGCAAGGACGAGCTAGACGCTCTGCGCGCCGAGCAAGAAGCGCGAAAAGAGAGGCCCAAATACGACAATCGCTACCGCGAATTTACAGGCACTCCGCCTGCTGGAGTAGAGCCCGTTATCCGTATCAAAGCGCCTCTAAGCGGCGAGATCGTGATCGACGACGGCATAAAAGGCGAGGTCAAATTTAGAGTCGAGGATATCCTGGATGATTTTATCATCGCGCGTTCTGACGGCACTCCGACCTATAACTTTACAGTCGTGATCGACGACGCGCTAATGGGCGTAACCGACGTCATCCGTGGCGACGATCATCTATCAAATACCCCGAAGCAAATCGTACTCTACGATGCGCTTGGTTTTAAGGCGCCGAAATTTTATCACGTCGCGATGATAAACGGCGAGGACGGTAGCAAACTGAGCAAACGCCACGGTGCGACCGACGTGATGGAGTATAAACGCATGGGTTATCTGCCTGAGGCTCTTTTAAATTTCCTCGTGCGCCTAGGCTGGAGCCACGGAAACGACGAAATTTTCGGCATGGACGATATGCTAAAATACTTTGATCCGCACGATATAAACAAGAGCTCAAGCACCTATAATGCAAGCAAGCTAGAGTGGCTAAATGCCCACTATATCAAGACTTTACCGTACGAGAGACTGGCAAAAGAGATGCTTAGCTTTGACATAGATTTTAAAGCGATGCCAAAGGGCGAGGTGCTGTTAAATTCATTGCGCGAACGCTCAAAAACGCTAGTTGAAATGAGTCAGAGCGCAAGAACGATAATAAACGCTCCAAGCGCATACGACGAGAAAGCCTACGCTAAATTTATCACCCCCGAAAGCAAGGAAAATTTGGCTAAATTTGCCGAAATTTTGGAAGGAAATTTAGACGCTGCGGGCTACGAGGAGATGACGGGTAAATTTTTAGAAGCAAACGGCTTAAAGCTAAAAGACCTAGCTCAGGCTCTTCGCGTCGCGCTAACGGGAAATAGCGTAAGTCCGGGGATATTTGAGGTGCTCGAAGTTTTGGGCGCGGACGAGACGAAAAAACGAATAAAAAATATTTTAAAGGAGAATAAATGACACACGTAACTAACGAAGAGGCGCTCGCGTATCACGAGGGCGGCAAGATAGAGATAAAAGTAAAAACCCCATGCGCGACGGCTAGAGACCTATCTATGGCGTACACGCCGGGCGTTGCGGTGCCTTGTAAAGAGATCGAGGCCGACAACGAGCTAGCCTACAAATACACCAACAAAGCAAATTTAGTAGCCGTCATCACCGACGGTACGGCCGTGCTTGGCCTAGGCGACATCGGCGCGGTAGCCGGCAAACCCGTGATGGAAGGCAAGGCGGTTTTGTTTAAAAAATTTGCAAACGTAGACGCCTTTGACATCGAGCTAGACGAGCATGATCCTGATAAGATCGTAGAGATCTGCAAGGCTCTAGCTCCGACCTTCGGCGGTATAAATTTAGAAGATATCCGTGCTCCGAAGTGCTTTGAGATCGAGCGCAAACTACAAGAGGCAGTCGATATCCCGGTCATGCACGACGATCAGCACGGCACGGCGATGATTACAAGCGCGGGCATAATAAACGCGATGGAGATTTCTGGCAAAGATATCTCTAAAATCAAAATCGTAGTTAGCGGCGCGGGCGCTGCAGGCATCGCATGCGCGAAAATGTACAAGGCTCTGGGCGCAAAACACATCGTGATGGTAGATAGCAAAGGCGTGATCCATAAAGGCCGCACTGATCTAACTCCGGAAAAGCTAGAATTCGCCCTAGAAACCGCAGATAGAACGCTAGCTGACGCGATGAAGGGCGCGGATATGTTCCTAGGCCTTAGCAAGCCTGGCGTCGTGACTAAGGAAATGGTCGCGTCTATGAACGACGAGCCGATTATTTTCGCGCTTGCTAACCCGACTCCGGAAATCTTCCCTGAAGACGTCGCAAGCGTGCGAAACGACGTGATGATGGGAACTGGCCGCAGCGACTATCCAAACCAGGTAAATAACGTACTTGGCTTTCCGTTTATATTCCGCGGCGCGCTAGATGTTAGAGCCAAAAAAATCACCGAAAATATGAAAATGGCTGCGGCGCGCGCGCTTGCAAATTTGGCTAAAGAGCCCGTGCCTGCGGAGGTTTGCGCTGCGTTTGGCGTAAAAGAGCTAAAATTCGGCAAAGACTACATCATACCAAAACCGTTTGACAATCGCGTGCTTTTAGCCGTGGCTCCTGCGGTTGCGCAGGCTGCGGTCGACGACGGCGTAGCTAGGGTGAAGGATTTTGACGTAAAAGCCTATACAGAAAAGCTAGCAAAGGGTCTGTAAATGAAAAACGTCAGGCTCATCTCACACCCGCTCATAGAGCACAAACTAGCGATTTTAAGGGATAAAAACACCGAGCCGTTTCAGTTTAGGATGCTTGTGGACGAGATCAGCCACCTGATGATATTTGAGGCGACTAGGGATCTGGCGCTGCGCGACGTGAGCGTGCAGACTCCGGTCGCCCAGGCCCAAGCCAAAAAGCTCGCGACAAAGGTGATGATTTGCCCTATTTTGCGAGCGGCTCTTGGCATGCTTGATAGCGTATTTACGATCATTCCCGATGCTAGCGTGGGGTTTTTGGGCTTTCAGCGAAACGAAAAGACAGCGGAGGCGGAGTTTTTCTACGCTAAACTGCCTCGCGACGCCAAAAACCGCCTAGCCATCATCATCGATCCGATGTTTGCTACCGGCGGTACGGCTATAGACGCGGTTAAATTTCTGCGCGAAAACGGCATAAAGCAGATCAAATTTATCTCCATCATCGCCGCTCCCGAGGGACTAAAGCGCTTTAGCCAGGTTTACCCGGACGTAGAGGTCTATACGGCTGCGATCGACGAGCGACTAAACGAGAAAAACTACATCGTGCCGGGCCTTGGCGACGCGGGCGACCGCGTGTTTAATACCTTGTAAATAGAGCGTTATCTTTTGAGCGCCTTTGAATGAGATAGACAATTTCACCCTGCGACAGATATTATGTCTAGTCTCGGGATGAAATTTTCGTCACAACATTCAAATCCGCCTCAAAATATCGACGCTCGTTTTTTGTGTCATTTTTTGGCAAAAGCCGATTTTTTC
>CALBNA010000428.1 GCA_937896205.1 uncultured Campylobacter sp.
GGCAGCGTCAGATGTGTATAAGAGACAGTTATTGGTACAGCTATCCGCCGCTTTTAAAGCAGTGGTTCGACGACGTATTCGCATACGGCTGGGCCTACGGCAGCACGGGCGGCAAGCTAAAAGGCAAGAAGTTTGCGTTAGCAATCACTATCGGCGACGAGCCTAAAAGCTACGAAAAAAGCGGCGCGGTCGGGCTTAGCATGGACGAGATTATAGCGCCATTTAAATGCGCTATGAATTTCACCGGCGCGAAACTGGAAGCGCGGCATTTTGGATACGGATTTTCGTTTCACGCGGATGCCGAGTACATCGCCAAAAGCGCGGAAAAATACGCGGAGTTTTTAGCTAAGCTTTAGTCCTGCGCGCTAAAACGCGCTCTTTGTGCCGAGGCGACACAGACTAAATTCGCATCTTTAAGGCGTTAAATTTAAACCGCTTGGCGCAAAGGGCGACTTTTTGCATTAGCACGCATAAGCTTTGAGGGCTTTGATCAGCTTAAATTTTTAACCTTCTTGACGGTTTACAAACCCGGCCGCTAGCTTTTTTAAAAAAACGGCGCGCGAGTTACTCAGATAACGGCGTTCTACACGGTGCCTAGGGCAAAGCAACGCAGGCTAAATTCGCGTTTTTAAAGGCGCTAAATTAAACCGCCGATGGACGTTTTGGTCGTAAATCGCGGCGAGTACAAGAGGCAAGCCTAAATTTATCGCGCCAAGTAGCCTAAATCGGTCAAAACGCGCCGCGTTTTCTAGCCCTTACCGCTCCTGCCGCGCTCGCTATCAAAAGCATAGTCGCGGCGACTCCCCAAAAAAGATAGGTCTCGCCGCTTTCGTAATAAGTAACCGCTTCAAAAACAAGCTCGCCTTGCGCCGGCACGAGCCGCCCCTCTTTTATCATCTTGCGGATGTCCGCGCCGCTTATGTTTTGTCCGTGCGGATCATACGGCCGCGTCAAAATCTCTATGGCGGCAACGTCTGCGATCTCGTAAATGCTAGCGTCAATCATCTGCACTGTTCCCATCGCGTCAAAATAGTAAATTTTATCGCCGTTGGCATAAACCGCGCCGTATACGCCGTTGCGCACAAGGCCTATTTTGCGCCATTGCTCGCTCGTTTTCAGCTTAAAAAGCTCCGTATGGCGCGAGCCTAACCGCCTGCCGCTCTTATTTCTGTGCCACACTTCGCGGCTCTGCACGAAATAAGTCTGAGCGCCGCTAACAAAAACGCTACCCGCAAGCGGCCAAATATCACCCGCAAAAGGATCGTCCGCCGCGCGTTTTAGCTCGCCGCTTTCGCCGCCGCCGTGACGCTCCCAAAAGTAAATCCCGCCCTTGCCGCGAAAAAGCAGATGATAGGTGTGCGAGCCGGAGACGCCAAACGGTAGTGAATAAGGCGCAAATTCGGGTGCAAACTCGTGCTCGTCTGCATAAACTACGCCGCTAGCGGGTTCCAAAAGATAGTGCACGCCGTTAAAATACGCCGCCTCGTGCAGCTCAGGAGTAAATTTAACAACAAGCCGCGAGCTTTTAAAATAGGCGTTTTGCCCGTCCGTAACGTAAAAATCGCTAGTTCGTCCGCGCGCGTCTAGCACGTATCTTAGTGCCCTAGCATCTGCATCCTCTAGCTGCCTACCCTCAAAATACACCCTGTCGCCTTCTCCGCGCAAAGCCGCTTTTTCCGCCGCGAAACCGAAATCTAAAATAGGGGTTAAATTTACGCTAGAAACGTGCTGGGTTTTATAGATATAGCTTTGCGGTTTATCAGCACCAAATATCGCGTATGCCATAGTTTGAACCATCTCGCTAAAGCCGCCTAGCTCGTAGTTTCTCTCGCCTACGTCGCTACAAAAATAGCTAATCTCGCCGTCCGTGAAATATCCGTTGCCAATCGCTCTAGCGCGAGAAGGATCTAGCCCGGTCATAGCGAGATTGCCGCAGTAAACGGCACTTTCGTCAGCGCCAACGTTTCGCCCGCGATAACCGCCTGTCGCAAGGACCTTAAATTTATCCGCTCGTACACCTTTTAGCTCAAATTTGCCTCCGCTTGGGATGAGAGCGTAAATTTTACCCTGCGGCGTCGCGTAAAATTCGCTGCTACCTATCTGGGTAAATTCGTTTTCCTCCTCGTAGCTAGCGACGTAAACCATGAAAAATACCGTAAAAAGCACGGCAAAAAGCGCAAATAAGCAAAGTAGTATAGGTTTTTTATCTTTCAAAGTGCCGCCTATTTTTAAAAGCTCTTTTCCCTCGAGCTCAAATTTTACGCAAAATGCCTCAAAATTTTAAATTTTGACGCGGCTGCTCTCACCGTGAGATAGCAGGTCGTACAAAGTATAGCAAGCGTTCTAATATCGCCAAAGCTAAACTCTCCGCCGCTCGTAACAAGCGAGGTCACTATCCCGCTAAATAGCAACAAACTAATACAAACAAAGCAAACAAAGGCAAAAATGTTTAAAAATTTCGCGCTTTTGCTTGCGTTTTCGTTATTTTTAGCAAGCGTCTCAAAGGTGAGAATTTTGTTTAAAAAGCCGTCTTTTTCATACTCTACTTTGACTAGATCGCCCATTTCTAGATCAAATTTTTGCGGCGAAAACGTCGCGCTAAATCTCTGGCCGCCAACCTCAAAACTAACGGCGACGGCCTCATTTAGCTTGATCGTCCTCACATATAGCCCGCTAACCCTGCCGATTTTGGTAAATTTTTTCAAATTTGCTCCAAATTTTCGGCGATTTCTAAAACTTCAAAGTATTCGTTTTCAAGCGTCTCCAGCTCGCTTTTTGCCGTTTCTAGATCGTTATAAAGCGCGGTTAGGCCGATTTGCTGATAGATTTTAGGATCGCTAAGGCCCGCATTTAGCTCTTTTATCTTAGCTTCCAGTGCGGCGATTTTTTCGGGGTGCGAGGATAAAATTTGCGTTTGCTTGTAGCTTAGCTTTGCGCTTGTTTTGCTCTTTTGCTTTTGCGCTTGCTCGGCCTCGCTTGCTAGGCTTTCTTCAAATTTACCAAGCTCGGCTAATTCGTCTTCTAGCTCGAGATAAACGCTGTACTCTTGATGTAGCACCTCGATCGCCGTGCCCTCAAATGCCCATAGTTTGTGCGCGATCTTATCGACGAAGTAGCGGTCGTGGCTCACGATGATGATAGCGCCCTCAAAGCTTTGCAGGTAGTCTTCAAGGATATTGATCGTGGCGATGTCAAGGTCGTTTGTAGGCTCGTCTAGTACGAGCACGTCGTACTCCTTGCTAAAAAGCAGAGCCAGCGCAACGCGGTTTTTCTCGCCGCCGCTTAGCACGCCGATGGGTTTATCGAGGAATTCTTTCGGAAATAGGAAATTTTTAAGGTAGCCGTAGACGTGCATATTTCGCCCGCGCACCATGACGTGATCGCCGCCGTTTGGACAAAAGGTCTCGATGAGGCTTTTATCGTCATCCAGCGCGCTTCGCGACTGATCAAAGTATCCCACACGCACTTCGCCGCGCTTGATCTCGCCGCTACTAGGCTTTTCAAACCCGAGTAAAATTTTAATAAGAGTGCTTTTGCCGCTGCCGTTTCGCCCGACTATCGCGATACGCTCGCCTTGCAAAACGCGCGCGTTAAAACCCGAAAAAAGCTGCTTACCGCCGATATTTTTGCTTAATTGTTTGATCTCAAAGAGCATTTTTTTTCGGTTTACGCTTTGCGTTTGGTTAAAATTTTTACTCGCTCGCTCAAGCTCGAGCCTAACGCGGCGTATCACGCCCGGGTTTTTCTTCGCCTCTTCGCGCATGGCTAGCACTCGCTCTTTGCGCCCTTCATTGCGTTTTAGACGAGCTTTAACGCCTCTGCGTAGCCACTCCTCCTCGGCTTTTAGTTGTTTTAGCAAAGTTTCGTGAGATTTGGCTAGGCTGGCTAGGATTTCCTCTTTTTTAGCTAGATAGTTCGCATAACCGCCGTCAAAAGAAGCTAGCGCGCCATCCTCGATCTCGGCGCTTCTGGTTGCCAGCGCGTCGATAAAGTAGCGATCGTGCGAGATAAAAACTATCGTCTGGCGCGAGCTTTTTAGCATATCTTCAAGAAATCTCACCATATAAACGTCAAGGTGGTTTGTAGGCTCGTCAAGCAGCAAAATATCGGGCTTTTTAAGTATCAGCGCGCCCAGAGCCACGCGGCGTATCTCGCCTCCGCTAAGGCTAGAAACAGCGCGGTTTTCGTACTCTTTTAGCTTAAACTCCTCCAGCACGCGCTCGATCTTGCGCTCGATCTGCCAGCCGTCTTTTGCCTCGATAAATTTGATGAGTTCGTCTTGCCTAGCATTTAGTTCTTTATTTTGCGGATCGCGTCCGAGCGCTTCCAGTACCGCCGCATACTCGTCGCGCGCATCAAAGATCTCTTTTAGCTCCAAATTTAGCGCGTCTTTTACGGTGGCCGCATCGTCAAATTTGGGATTTTGCGCGAGCATTTCTACTTTTATGCTGCCTTGCAGTATTCGCCTGCCG
>CALBNA010000429.1 GCA_937896205.1 uncultured Campylobacter sp.
GATTTACGCCGTCAAATTCGGGCTTGTCGCCGCTTTTAACAAGCAAGACGCGCATAAAATCAGGCAGCAAACGCGCCGCCTCGGCGTAAATTTGCTCAGCCAGTATCGACGTAGGCGCCATGATGAGCGCAGGGCCGGGATAGACGCTAAGCGCGGCGGCTAGCATAACAAGCGTCTTGCCGCTACCCACATCGCCCATCACGACGCGCCGCACCGCCTCCTCGCCGCTAAAGTCCGCGCGCAGATCAGAGATGGCGTTTAGCTGGTCGGAAGTCGGCGCAAACGGCAAATTTTTAAGCCATTCCGAGATATCAAAAAGCTTGATTTTAGGCGCCTTAAAGTGAGTTTTTTTGGCGTTTAGCTTTTTTAGGTAGTTGTAAATTTCGACGAATTTTAGCACGTCCGCGCCCGCTTTTTCTCGCACGAGGGCATCTAGTATCGCGACGCTTTTTTCGTCTCCCTTGTGCAGATCTAGCAAAAACTCAGCCTCCCTAGGCGCGAGTCCCGCCTCGATCAAATTTGGCAAATTTACGTATTTTTGGATCAAATTTTTAAACGAATCGTCTCTTAGGGAGAGTTTGTACTTGGGTATGATTTCGTTTATTTTTGTGACGATTTTGGGATTTGTTAGCTGCCACGAGCCGTAGGCGTAGGCGCATTTGCCGCTTACAAATACGCTTTTGCCGACCTTAAAAGCGCCGTGATGCCAAGGCTTGGCGTTAAAAATCACGATCTTTACGCTTTGCTCCCACGCCTCACACCAGCATACGGAGTGTAGTATCCCGCCTTGGCGATACGCGCTTTTTATCTCCACGGCGACGCTCACGTGTCCGTCTTTTGGCGCGGCGGCCAGGCTCGTATCCTCGAAGCTTTTAGGAAGCTTTAGCGCGAGGTCGAGCAGAGTGGTTACGCCGATTTTTTTTAGATTGATTCTATCTTTTTCATCAAATTTCATTGTAAAGCACGGCAAAACTGAGCTTTTCTATCTCCGCATGCTCCGCGATAAACGCGTTTAGCTCGGTAAGCTTTAGCTCTGATATTTTTTCTAGCTCGTCTTTAAAATTTCCTAATTTAAAGCCGTTATAAAACTCGCTCTGAGCAATGTTTAAGCGGTTAAAAAGCGTCTCTTGGCGTAGAGGCTGAGAGCCTAACAAAAATCTTTTGGCCTGCGCTAGTTCACCTGCCTTTACGCCGTTTTTGACGAATTTAGCAAATTCGTCTTTCACGACCGCAACCGCCTCACTCCTGCTCTCATTTTTGGTTTGCAGATAGCCCCAAATTTGCGAGTGGCTGAGCGCAAATTCACTCCTAACATACGCCGAATACGCCAGTCCGCGCTTCACGCGGATCTCCTCCATCAGCCTACTGCCAAAGCCGCCTTCGCCCAAAATAAACGTCGCGACCTTGGCCTTATACCTGTCTCTTATACACATCTCCGAGCCCACGA
>CALBNA010000430.1 GCA_937896205.1 uncultured Campylobacter sp.
GCAGCGTCAGATGTGTATAAGAGACAGGCGTTTATCAAAGCGAGCACAAAAGTGGATCTGCAACTAAGCGGCGACGAAGCTATAGGCGCTGATATCGTAAGACGCGCGCTAACCGCTCCTCTCCGCCAGATCGCTGAAAATGCGGGCTTTGACGCGGGCGTAGTGGCAAACTCCGTAAGCGTAAGCAAAGACGACAACTACGGCTTTAACGCAGCTACGGGTGAGTATGTGGATATGTTTAAAGCCGGTATCATCGACCCGGTCAAGGTCGAGCGCGTGGCTCTTCAAAACGCGGTCAGCGTGGCGAGCTTGCTTCTAACTACGGAAGCTACCATAAGCGAGCTAAAAGAGGATAAACCAATGCCTGCGATGCCTGATATGAGCGGCATGGGTGGCATGGGCGGAATGATGTAATACGCCTTTATCTGCGGAAGGCTTCGGCTTTCCGCAGGTTTTTCTTTAAACTTTCTTTGTAATTTTTACAAAAAATCCACAAAATTATCCTTTCTAATAATTAAAAAATATCCTTGAACTCTATAGATATTAAAATTTACAAACTTTGATATGTGAGTTTAAATTTGACGGTTTACTTATTGTATTTTTCGGATCAAATTTGCTTTAATAAGAAGCAAGCGTAAAATTTTAGTCATATTTAAAATATTGCAACGGTGGGTTGTGTGCGGGTGGTAAATTTACCTAATGCTTTAAATTTTAAAGTGTGTAGAATGAAAAAGTCGGAATTTCTTCCGACTTTGGTTTTATAGTTTGCCGCCTTCAACGACGAGAGATTCCGGATTTACGCTATCGCCGTAGATCGGTTTTAGCGTAACGTCATAGTCTTTGTGGAAGAAATTTTCCTTGCCAAGCTCAATAATCTCGTTATTTAGCCACTCAAGTAGAGCTTTGTTGCCTTTTTTAACCGCAGGCGCGATGACGTCGACCTCGCCTAGAGCTTCGATACCGACGGTAAAGCCAGGATTTTCTTTAGCCCACGCAAAAAGCAGCGCGTTATCGTGCGCTAGTGCCACGCCTCTTTTATCTACCAAAGCGGCGAAGGTTTCGGTGTTTTGGTCGTATTTTATAAGCTCGATGTCAGGGTGATTTTTCGTGAAATACGCATCCGCGGTCGTGCCTTTATTGACGATTAGCTTTTTGCCTTTTAGCTCATCCACGCTTTTTATGACTGCGCCGTCAGGGCTAACTACGCCTAGCGATACTTTCATATACGGAAGCGCGAAATCAACGACTCTAGCGCGCTCAGGGGTTTTGGTGAAATTTGCCAAAGTGATGTCGACTTTGTCGGCTACTAGCACTTCTACGCGGCCTGCTGCTTCTACGAGTTCGAATTTAACCTTGCTCTCGTCGCCAAGCAGATCCTTTGCGATGCGTTTGGCGAAGTATATGTCGTAGCCTTGGTTTTTGCCCTCTTTATCGACGTAGCCAAACGGCGGTTTGTCGCTAAAGACGCCCACGCGCACGTATCCGCGCTCTTTGATTTTAGCCAAAGCGTCCGCTTCGGCAGCCTGCAAATTAGCCTGACCCGTTAGAAAGACGGCGGCGAATGTTGCCAAAAATGAAAACAGAAGTTTTCTCATTCTTTCTCCTTTAAAATAAAGTGCGTAAAATATACAAAAGCTTGACTAAAATGCGACTAAATTCGTGCTTTTTTGGACGGCGTGTGCATAAAAAATCAAATTTTGTTTAAAAACGTAACGCTAGATTTAAAATGGAATGTAAAATTTACTCAATATAAATTTGCAAATTT
>CALBNA010000431.1 GCA_937896205.1 uncultured Campylobacter sp.
CTTGCACCCTCCGTATTACCGCGGCTGCTGGCACGGAGTTAGCCGGTGCTTATTCGTTAGGTACCGTCATTATTCTTCCCTAACAAAAGGAGTTTACGCTCCGAAAAGTGTCATCCTCCACGCGGCGTTGCTGCGTCAGGGTTTCCCCCATTGCGCAATATTCCCTACTGCTGCCTCCCGTAGGAGTTTGGACCGTGTCTCAGTTCCAATGTGACTGATCATCCTCTCAGACCAGTTACGCGTCATAGCCTCGGTAGGCCGTTACCCCACCGACTAGCTGATACGATATAGTCTCATCCCTTGCCGAAATTCTTTCCCGATTTATCTTATGGTAAAAAGGAGTATGGAGTATTAGCAGTCATTTCTAACTGTTGTCCTCCAGCAAGGGGCAGATTAGCTATATATTACTCACCCGTGCGCCACTAAATTTAAAAGAGCAAGCTCTTTTAAATTCCGTTCGACTTGCATGTATTAGGCACGCCGCCAGCGTTCACTCTGAGCCAGGATCAAACTCTCCATATTAAATTACCTAAATCATAAAGATATTAGGATTTTATTATGAAGTTTTAATCAAAAAACTTTAATTTTATTAATTAGTTTTATCTCTTATCTACTTTCCAGGGAAAGCCTGATAAAAGATTGGCTCAATCGATCACTTGTTTAGATTTCAAAGATTGACTAATTAGTTTAACAGTGTTAATTTAAAAAACTCGCTTTCTGTGAAGCGGAAAGTGAATTATATAGAAAACATGCTTAAACAAACATAAAATTTGTCTAAGCATGTTGAATTTTATTGAAGAAGAGATTTTAAGGATAAATTTTCATTAAAGATCAAATCTTGCGTTCTTTTATTGTATTTAAAGATAGTTACGTATTTGCCGCCGTTTTCTTTAAATAGTCCGCCGTTTACGAGCATGGCATTTATCCCCTCTTTTTCCTCGCCGCTGCCGAACATAAACTCTCCTGGCGTCGTATCAAGCTCGATTTTACCGCTAAAATTTATAGCAGTCGGGATATTTTCAAGCAGATTTTGAGTATCTATGCCGTCCGGATCAATAGAAATCTCAAAATTTGAGACATAACTCTTACCTGCCGCATTTTTAAAATTTAAATTGTCAAATGTAAGTTTCGGCGCTCTTTTTATAAATTTATCAAGTGCTTGCATTATGGCCGCAAGCTGAGCTTCAGGCTCTCCCTTTGCATTAATAATATCCTCAAACGCACCTTTATCTAAATTTGCAAATTTCGTTTTGATCAAAAAGTCTTTAAATTCATATTTTCCATATTTTATTTTTTCTATAGTACTCGTATCGTCCTGCGTTAGAGTATCGCTTAGCACGGTTAGCTTGGAGTTGCTCGCTATCTTTCCGATCTGCAGAGCCTCGGCGCCCGAAATGACGTCTATACCGCCAAGCTCAAATTTATAAGTGCTATTTACAAGCGCTTTAGAGATCATTTTCGGCTCGATCGGAGTTTCGTACTTCACGTCGTAGTCGATATTTTTTATCTTTATAGCGACGCCTTGTTTGCTAGCAAAGTCTATGAAGTCATTTACAAAAGTAGCTCCGGTTATTTTCTTTTCGCCGTTTATGTCAAAATTTAAAAACGATTTGGCGAGATTTAGCTTATTGCCGTCTTGTTCTTTTTGCACTCCGACTAGCTCAAAGACAAATTTTTTATCTCCGCCCGAAGCGCCGTCCGCGTGAAATTTGATAGGTCTTGTAGTATCAAATATCTCTTTGATAAAATTTTTATACGGATCGTTTAAAAACTCGGCATCGCCCGCAACCTCAAATTTACCTAGCAAACTGTCAAAGCCGTGCGATATATTCATGTCGATTTTTATCGCCAGATCCTCGGGCGCGCCGTACTCTTCGCCAAGAGAAATGATCTCGTTTATGTAACCTTTAGACAAAACTACGTCATAGTTTGCGTGCGATTTTAGCAGACCGCCCTCAAATACGCTGTTTTTGACCTCCATACCGCTTGCTTTGATTAGATTCAAAGCCTCGTTATATTTTTCCTCCACCTTGTTTGCGTTAAATTTTAGCCCGCCAAAAACCACTGCGGCTATAATCACCAATACAATCAGTACCTTTTTCATTCCGACCTTCCTTTCTTTTTCGTCGCTTGTTGTAGATATACCCAGATGAGAGTCAGTAGCGAAAACATCGCAACCGGCATCAGCCAGCCGTTTTCGCCCATAAAATCCCACGCTCGCTCAAACGCCTCGCCCGCCCAAAAGCTACCAAGCCCGAGCAAAATCGCCCAAGCTACCGCGCTAACAACGTTTATGACGCTAAATTTGGCAAACGAATACTTCGTAAGTCCGATAGCAAGCGGTATGAGAGTCTTTAGTCCGTAGATAAATTTTTTGAAAAATATTATTTTATTTCCGTGCTGCTTGAATAAAATTTGAGAGAAGGCAAGCTTGCGTTTATGCCTAGCCAGATACGGCATCACGGCCGCGCGGTTATACCTGCTGACGTAAAAAAGCAAAGTATCGCCGATAGCATTAGCGACCGCCGCCAGCACGATACTCACGGTTATGTCCATCTTGCCTAGATGAGCTAGCACGCCAGCTGCGATGATAGCAACCATGCCTCCTCCAAGCGAATATAAAAACACTATCACGTATCCGTAGGTCGATAGCGAGGTTAGCATCTCTTGCAAATTTGGCCTTTAGTATTTTGAGATAGCGCCCATTAGCGCGTTATATCCATAGCTATCCATCCTTAGAGGCGCGTCGTTAGTTTTAGCCAGCACCGCTCCGCCAAAGCTCGCCCCCGCAAAAAACCCGTCGTTGTCCGTATATGCGTAGATATCGCTCGTAAAGCTAAAATCGCTCACTCTGCCGTAAAATTTGCCCGTATCGGCAAATGCAAACGATGCGTCGGCATTTATCGTGATTTTGGCGTCTTTTATAT